>JBAQRB010000324.1:0-2788 GCA_049295655.1 Rhodocyclaceae bacterium | reverse complement strand
GTCAACCTGCTCGACGCGCATCATCCCGAATTCGGCGCGGCGCCGGGACGCGGCGAAGTGGGACGCGGCTTCTACCTGAATACGCTATGGAAGTTCTGACCGACATGCGGCGCGCCGTTGCCCGATCTGCAGCGCTCGCCGCAAGCTGCGTCGCGCTGATCCACGCGCCGATCCACATTCCCGCTGCAGTCGCCGCAGCCGAGGGCGACTCGCTGGAATATACGGTCAAGGCCGCCTACCTCTTCAAGTTCGGCATCTACGTCGATTGGCCGAGCGGGACGTTTTCGTCGCCGAGCAGTCCGCTCAACCTGTGCATCGTCGGCGACGATCCGTTCGGCGCGACGCTCGATGCGGCCGTCAGCGGCCAGCGCATCGAGAACCATCCGGTCGTCCTCCAGCGCCTCAGGACATTGACGCGCGATGCCGGCTGCCACATCGCCTATGCCGCGTCCGCCGATGCCCTGCGTAACATCGACGCGGCGCGCGGCAGCGGCATCCTCACCGTCAGCGACGGGCGCGGCGCGAGCATCATCGGTTTCGTCGTCAAGGATAACCGGGTGCGCTTCACGATCGACGAACAGGCGGCCGCGCAAAACGGCTTGACGATCAGTTCGAAATTGCTCGGCCTGGCGCTCAACGTCACGCCGCGCCAAGGCAAGGAGGGACGCTAGATGGATTGGCTCGCCGACCTCCCGATCCGGCGCAAGCTGATGCTGATCACCGTGCTGGCCAGCGCGATCGCGCTGCTGCTCGCCGGGGTCGCCATCGTCGCCTACGAGATCGTTAACTACCGCGCACAAAAACAGCAGGAGATCGCGGTGCAGGTCCAGATATTGGCGGCCAGCGCGGCGCCGTCACTGGTTTTCAACGATCCCAAGGCGGCGCAGGAGTATCTGAATGCGCTCAGGGCCAATCCAGAAATCGCCGCCGCCGCGTTATACGCCGACGATGGTGCAAGCTTCACCAGCTATGCGCGCTCAGGGAATCCGACGCGGCCGCTACCCGCGCGCGCCGAGCCGCCGGGGCAGCGCTTCGAGGCAGACGAACTGGTCATGTTCTGGCCGATCAGCGAGGGGCCGCGCCAGGTCGGCACCGTCTATCTGCGTCTGAGCGTCGAGCCGCTCAGCGCGCGCCTGATGCGTTACGGCGGCATCATCCTGATCGTGATGATCGGCTCGCTGCTGATCTCGATGCCAGCCGCGATGCGGCTGCATGCGGTGATTGCCAATCCGCTGCGCGACATCGCACTGGCCGCAACCCAGATCGCGGCCGGCGAGATCGTGGTACAGCCGATCGCCCGGCCACGCGCCGACGAGATTGGTCTGCTGCAGCAAAAATTCCGGGAGATGGCCGAATCGTTGCAGAAAAAAGTGCTGATCGCGCGTCAGATCGCTGCGGGCGATCTGGCGATCCAGGTGGCGCCGCAATCGGACAAGGATGAACTGGGCAACGCCTTCGTCGCGATGATCGACAATCTGCAGGCAAAGGCGGCGCTCGCGAAGAAAATCGCCAGCGGCGACCTGACTGTCGACGTGACGCCGCAGTCCGAGAGCGACGTGCTGGGCAAGGCATTTGCGGCGATGGTGGATAACCTGCGCGACATCAACCGCGAAATCGGTGAGGGGGTCGGTGTGCTGACCACCTCGGCCAGCGAGATTCTCGCCGGCACTTCGCAGCTGGTGGCGGGCGTCGCCGAAGCAGCGACGGTGATGGCTGAAATCGCGAGCACGCTGGGTGAAGTAAAACAGACCGCTTTGTTATCGAGCCAGAAAGCGCAATACGTATCGGAAGCGGCGCAGAAGGCGGCGCAGGTGTCGCAGACCGGTACGCACGCGGTGCAAGAATCGATCGAAGGCATGCAGCGCATCCGAGAACAGATGGAAATGATCGCCGAGAGCATCGTGCGGCTTTCGGAACAGAACCAGGCCATCGGCGAAATCATCGCCACCGTCAACGACTTGTCCGAGCAGTCGAACCTGCTGGCGGTGAACGCCTCGATCGAGGCGGCCAAGGCCGGCGAACAAGGCAAGGGCTTCGCGGTGGTGGCGCAGGAGGTGAAGAGTCTGGCCGAGCAGTCGAAGCAGGCCACCGCGCAGGTGCGCACCATCCTCGGCGACATCCAGAAGGCGACCGGCAGCGCCGTGCTCGCCACCGAGCAAGGGGCGAAAGCGGTCGAGGTCGGCGTCAAGCAATCCAGGGATGCCGGCGGGGCGATTCAGCAGTTGGCGGAGAGCATCGGCGAGGGCGCGCAGGCCGCCAGCCAGATTGCAGCGTCGGCGCGACAGCAATTGACCGGGCTGGACCAGCTGGTATTGGCGATCGACGATATCAAGCTGGCCACCGCGCAAAACATGGAGAGCACGCGTCAGGCCGAGGCGGCGGCGCGCAACCTGCACGAACTTGGCCAGAAACTGAAACAAATGGTCGGGCGTTACAGCGTCTGACCGAGAAGCGAAATGGCCGCGAAAAATGACAACGACGAACTGCTCGAGCGCCTGCTGGCCATCTTCGCGGTCGAAGCGGCCGAGCATCTGCAGACCATGGGCACCCTGCTGCAGGCGCTGCAACAGGCGGCGCCGGATGCAGCGCAGACGCCGCTGCTCGAAAGCCTGTTCCGCGAGACGCACAGCCTCAAGGGCGCCGCCCGCTCGGTCAACCTGAGCGAGATCGAAGCTATCTGCATGGGGCTGGAGAGCACCCTCGCGGCGCTCAAGCGCCAGCCACCCGACGCGTTGCCGCCGGCCTGGTTCGCCAGCACCTACCGTATCGTCGATGAACTGGAGCGACG
>JBAQRB010000323.1:0-8833 GCA_049295655.1 Rhodocyclaceae bacterium | reverse complement strand
CACCAGCCTTGAATGCGGCCTTGGCCGCACCGCGCAACAGATCGGCGAGCGCCTGCCGCTCGAGGTGCCGAAACAGATCGACCCCTGCGATCAGGCGCAAAATCAACTCGTCGAGGTCTGCGTGATTCATGCTTGGCTTTGGTGAAAGCGAACACAGCCAGTGTGCCACGAAAACCATGGCCGCCGAAATAGCGACAACATGCAAGAAACGGGGTGGGAAGCCGGTCGATAAGCCGGGTTCTGTCGTGGACAGCCATTCCTCTAGGCGCACTGTTACCAGTACGCTCAAGCAGCCTACCCGGAAGCGACGCGAGCCACGCCTGATGCTTCCCTATTTGGCCTTGCTCCGAATGGGGTTTGCCATGCCGTCCGTGTTACCACGTCCGCGGTGAGCTCGTACCTCGGCCGGACTTTCGTCCGACCGCCCCGGCTTTCACCGGGGCGCCGTTTCACCCTTACCTGATCCGTGCAGAGCGAGTTACCTCACTCCACCAAAGGGACTTTGTCGCCTTGCGGCGACAAGCCCTTTCGGCCATCGGCGGTCTATTCTCTGTTGCACTTTCCGTCGCCTTCACCTTGCGGCTTATAGCGCCCGGTCGTTAACCGGCATCCTGCTCTGCGGAGCCCGGACTTTCCTCCCGGTGCAAAAGCACCCGGCGGTTGCCTAACCGACTTCCCAGAACAATTATACGCTGCCCACAGGCGCCATACGCCGTTTTGGCGCGGAGAGGATCCGGCTTATTGCGGCGCGGCAGGCACTGGCAGAGGGGCAGGAACAACGACGGGAGCAGAAACGGGATCAGCCGCGGGGGGATCCACCGCAGGAACGGGAGCGGCCGGCGCCTCGGCCTTCGGTGCCGCGACGAACTCCAGCACGCCCCTCCGGCTCTGGAAAGTTCCCGCCAGAGGCCCCATACCGCCTTCCGGCACAGCATCGAGCTTGGCGAAACCTTCGCAGGTGCGCGTTTCGACGACATACATGCGATTGCCCTGCTTGATAATCCAGGCATCATTACCCGGCGCATAGACCTCGACGCGCGCATCCAGCGCAGCGGAGCCCATCTTGTGCCGCCGCATGCAGTCGGGCATGCGCGCGGCAACGATCGTGTAGGCCGCCGTTTTTTCCCAGAAAAAACGCTGTTCGCGAATCAGGGTGAGGGCATGGTCGCTGGTCCGGATCGGGAAGGAGGCGCGCTGATCCGAACAGGCGACCAGCGCTGGCAGCAGCAGTAAAGGCAACAATTTGAACGGCGACACGGCAACCTCCCCAAACGAGTTCCAGAATCCGAAAAAACGGCAGTTCCAAGCGGCTGTCAGCCGAGCATTTTCCAGCGCAAGGGTTCGCCGGTACGTAGCGGCAGCAGCGTTTCCCCGTCGGCATAGGCAAACGACTCGGGCGTGATCCAGTCCTGCCGCTCCAGCGTTACCTGCCCCTGGTTGCGCGGCAGACGGTAAAAATCCGGGCCGTTGAAGCTGGCAAAGGCCTCGAAGCGGTCAAGCGCACCGGCGGCCGCGAAGGCTTCGAGATAGAGCTCGAGCGCCGCATGCGCGGTGTAGCAACCGGCGCAACCGCAGGCCGTCTCCTTGGCGCCGCGCGCGTGCGGCGCCGAGTCGGTGCCGAGGAAAAACTTGTTGCTGCCGGACGTTGCCGCACGAAGCAGCGCCAGCCGATGCGTCTCGCGCTTGAGGACCGGCAGGCAGTAGAAGTGCGGGCGGATGCCGCCGCTGAAAATGGCATTGCGGTTGTAGAGCAGGTGGTGCGCCGTAATCGTTGCAGAAACGTTCTCCCCGGCAGCGGCGACAAACTCGGCGGCGTCCTTGGTCGTGATGTGTTCGAAAACGACACGCAGCCCAGCCCGGCGCGCCAGCAGCGGCTGCAGCACGCGGTCGATGAAGACATTCTCGCGGTCGAAGAGGTCGATCTCCGGGTCGGTCACTTCGCCATGGACCAGCAACGGCAAGCCAAGCCGCTCCATTTCGGCGAGCGCTGCATCGCACTTCGCCAGATCGGTCACCCCGGCATCCGAATTGGTCGTTGCGCCGGCCGGATAAAGCTTGACCGCATGGACAAAGCCGCTCTCGGCCGCACGGCGGATCTCGTCGGCCGGCGTGTTGTCGGTGAGATAGAGGGTCATCAACGGCTGGAAATCCAGTCCAGCGGGCAAGGCCGCCAGGATGCGTGCCCGGTATTCCGCCGCGGCGGCAACCGTCGTCACCGGCGGGCGCAGATTGGGCATGACAATGGCGCGGGCAAACTGGCGGGCGGTGTGCGGCAGGACAGCGGCAAGCGCCGCGCCGTCGCGCAGGTGAAGATGCCAGTCGTCAGGGCGGGTAATGGTGATTTTCATGGTTCACTCGTTCGTTACAGGACAGTCAAAAACATAGGCTAGCCTTTCAGCAGCAGCGCCCGTTCGTAAAGCGCGTTCTTTCCGACGCCGGTAATCGCATGCGCCAGCTTTGCCGCCTGCTTTACCGGCAAGCCCTCGTCGAGCAGCAGCTTCAAGACCCGCTCGGCCTCGCCCTCGTCGCCGGCCAGTTCGGCGCCGGAAACGAGCAGGACGAACTCGCCGCGCTGCCGGTTCGCGTCGGCCAGCAGCCAGTCGTGCGCTTCGCCAAGCGGACAGGAGTGAATCGTCTCGAATAGCTTGGTCAGCTCGCGCGCCATGACCAGCGTGCGCCCGGCACCCAAAACGCTGGCCAGCGCCGCCACCGTTTCCAGGATGCGATGCGGCGCCTCGTAGAAAACGAGGGCATAGGGCAGCGTCGCCAGTTCGCGCAGCGCATCTTCCCGCTGCTTCGCGCGGCTGGGCAGAAAACCGTAAAAGAGGAAATGCGCTTCGCTCAGCCCCGAGGCGGAGAGTGCGGCAATCGCCGCACAGGGACCGGGCAACGGGACGACGCGATAGCCTGCGGCACGCACCTCGGCGACGAGGCGGGCGCCCGGATCGGAAACGGCCGGCGTTCCGGCATCGGAAATCAGCGCCACCGACTCGCCGGCGGCCAGATGGGCAATCACCTGCTGCGCCGCGCCGGCCTCGTTATGCTGGTGCGCCGCGAGCAGGCGGGCGTTGCTGCCGAAGTGCTTGAGCAGCGGGCCGCTATGCCGCGTATCTTCGGCGGCAACCCAGTTCACGCTGCGCAGGATGTCGATGGCGCGCTGCGTCATGTCACCCAGATTACCGAGCGGGGTGGGGACTACATATAATGCGGGAAATTCTTCCGTCATGGTGACCAAGGCTTTCTGTGAGCGACAAAGATAACACGAGCGGCAAACAGGCCGAGGCATTGGCTGCGCAATACCTCGAAAGAGCGGGTCTGCAGGTGCTGCAACGGAATTTCCGTTGCCGCGGCGGCGAGATCGACCTCGTCTGCCGCGACGGGAAAGCGCTGGTCTTCGTCGAAGTCCGCCTGCGCCGCAATGCGCATTACGGCGGCGCCGCCGCGAGCATCACGACGGGCAAACAGGCGCGCATCATTCTGGCGGCACGGCATTACCTGAACGCCCACGCGGCGACGAACAGCGATTGTCGCTTCGACTGCGTGCTGCTCGATGCGCTCGACAAAAACCGCATCGAATGGCTGCGCGATGCGTTTTCTGCGGCATAGCCTCCGGTTTTTCTGGCTCGGGCTGCTCTGCCTGCCCGCATCGGCCGAGAGCGTAAAAATTCTCGTGCAGAACTCGCCGCTGGCCGGCAGCCAGTACTACGCGGTCAGCGACGTCTGGCCGCAGATCAAGCCCGGCGACCGCTTGACGCTGAGCCGCGAACCGGACAACCGCCACGACCGCAAGGCGATTCGCGTCGACTGGAACGGCCGCCAGCTTGGCTACGTGCCGCGCGCCGAAAACCGGGCCGTGGCGGCGGCGCTCGATCGCGGCGAAAAGCTCGAAGCCCGGGTATCCAAGCTGCGCGACGAAGCCGATCCCTGGCGACGGGTCGAGTTCGCGGTCTATCTGATCCTGTAATGTTAGAATCATCGCTAATTTCCCCACCACGCCGCGAACGCCGAGACTTCAATGGATTTGATTAGCCGCATCAGCCAGAACTTCAGGGACAGCGCCCAGACCAAGTTGGACGCCATCGAAATGCTCGCCGCCCCGATTGCCGAAGCAACCGAGACGATGGTCAACTGCCTCGTCAATAACGGCAAGATCCTTGCCTGCGGCAACGGCGGCTCGGCCGGCGACGCGCAGCACTTTGCCGCCGAACTGGTCGGCCGCTTCGAAGTGGAACGCCAGGAACTGGCCGCCATTGCCCTGACCACCGACACCTCGATCATCACGGCGATTGCCAACGACTACAGCTACCAGGTCATTTTTGCCAAGCAGGTCCGCGCCCTCGGCCAGTCGGGCGATGTCCTGCTGGCCATCTCGACCTCGGGCAATTCGGCCAACGTGATCGAGGCCATTCGTGCCGCGCACGACAACGACCTGCGCGTGGTCGCCCTTACCGGGCGCGACGGCGGACAAATCGGCGGCATGCTGCGCGACGGCGACGTGCATCTCTGCGTACCGGCCGAACGTACGGCGCGCATTCAGGAAACGCACCTGCTGACCATCCATTGCCTGTGCGATGGGATCGATTGCCTGTTATTGGGAGTTGAATGATGAAAAACCGTCTGATCGCCAGCCTGCTGCTCGGCGCCACCTTTCTGCCGATGCTGCAGGGCTGCTTCCCGGTCGTTGCGGCCGGCGTCACCTCGGGCGTGCTGGCCACCTTCGACCGCCGTTCGCTCGGCACGCAGACTGAGGACGAAACGATCGAATGGAAAGCCAGTTCGCGCATTGGCGAAAAATTCGGCGAGAAAGTCCATATCAACTACACCAGCTACAACCGCAAGGTGCTGCTGACCGGCGAAGTACCGACTGCCGAAATCAAGGCCGAGGTCGAACGCATCGTGACCGGTACCCCCAACGTCCAGGGCATCTACAACGAACTCTCGGTCGCCGGAATCACCTCGTTCTCGGCACGCAGCAACGACACCTACATCACCTCGAAGGTCAAGGGCCGCTTCATCGACAGCGGCAGGTTCAACGTCGTCCACGTCAAGGTGGTGACCGAAGCCGGCGCCGTCTATCTGCTCGGTCTCGTCACGCAGGGCGAAGCCGACGCCGCGGTCGACGTGGCGCGCACCACGTCGGGCGTCATGAAGGTGATCAACGTGATGGAAATCATCACGGTCGCGAAAGCACGGGAACTCGACATGCCGCAGCCGGACAACAGAAGCAAGCAGCCGGCAAGCACCGAAATCAAAGGCTGAAAACGAAGATGCCCTACGCCCGACCGTCGTTCGAAGAAAAAATTGTCGCTCCGTCCGATTTACCGGGACGCTGCGCAGCACTGGCCCACCCGCTGGTCTTCACCAACGGCTGCTTCGACATCCTGCACCGCGGCCACGTCACGCTGCTCGCCCAGGCGCGTGCGCTGGGCGCGTCGATGGTCGTCGCCCTCAATTCCGACGCGTCGGTCAAACGGCTCGGCAAGGGCGACGACCGACCGGTCAATACCCTCGCCGACCGCCTCGCCGTGATGGCGTCGCTCGAATGCGTCTCCTTGGTCACCTGGTTCGATGAGGACACGCCGCTGGCGCGCATCCTCGACTGCCGCCCCGAGATCCTGGTCAAGGGCGGCGACTGGCCGGTTGAAAAAATCGTCGGCAACAGCGAAGTGAGCGGCTGGGGCGGGCATGTCGTCTCGATTCCGTTCATTCACGAGAAGTCGACGACCGCGCTGATCGACAAGATTCGCCGCCTGTAAGACAGGCACCTGACACAAAAAAGCCGGCTGCGAGCCGGCTTTTTCTTGCTGGAAAAACTGCCGCAGCCGCTTTCAGAACGGGATATCGTCGTCCATGTCGTCGAAGCTCGGCGCCTTCTTGGCAGGAGCGGAGCGTACGGCGCCCGATCCTGCCGGCGCGCCACCGCCCGACGACGGCATGCTGCCGCCGTACTCGGCTTCGCCGCCGGAGGAACCCATGCTCTGGCGTCCGCCGAGCATCTGCATTTCACGGACGTCAATCTCGGTCGTATAGCGCTCCTGGCCTTCCTTGTCCTGCCACTTGCGGGTACGGATACGGCCTTCGACGTAAACCGTCGAACCCTTCTTGAGATACTGGCCGACGATTTCAGCCAGCTTGCTGCGAAAAACCAGACGGTGCCACTCGGTGAGTTCTTTTTTCTCGCCAGTCGCCTTGTCTTTCCACGACTCGCTGGTCGCGATAGTGACATTTGCTACAGCATCCCCATTCGTCATGTAGCGAATTTCAGGGTCTTTACCCAGATTGCCGACGAGAATCACTTTGTTGACCGAAGCCATGTTGCCTCCCTGAATGGTGTGCGAAAGATGATTATAAGGAACTATGCAGACTGTCGCTGCGTGCGCAGCGCCGGCATCGCCATGGTCAGCCCGAGCAGCAGCCAGACGAGCGCGATTCCGACGCCGGCGAGCCAGACCGTGGTCGGGCCGGCATGCTTGACCAGCGCCCCGCCGAGCACGCCGCCGAGAAACAGGCCGAGCGACTGGGTCGTGTTGTACACGCCCAGTGCGGCGCCCTTGGCATGCGGCGGCGCAATGCGCGAGATCAGCGAGGGTTGCGTTGCTTCGAGGAAATTGAAGGCGACGAAGAAGAGCATCAGCCAGAAAGCCAGCGGATAAAGCCCTTCGCTGAAAAAGCCGAAGCCGAACTGAACCGCCAACAGCAGCAGGATCGCCGCATTGAAGATCAGCTTCATCTTGCCGTGCTTCTCCGCCGCAATGATCGCCGGCACCATGACGACGAAGGAAAGCAGCAGCGCCGGCAGATAGACCTTCCAGTGTTCGGCCACCGGCAGCCCGCCGGTGCTGATCAGCGACGACGGGAGCAGCACCCACATCGCCGTCAGCATCAGGTGCAGCGAGAAAACGCCGAAGTTGAGGCGCAGCAGCTGCGGGTTGGACAGCACCTCGACGAAACTGGCCCAAACCGGCTGCCTCGGCACGACCGGTGCGACGGGAACGACCTTGAGCACGATGAAGATGGCGAACAGCGAAAGGATGCCGGTCAGGACGAAGATGCCGGGCATGCCGATGCTGGCATAAAGGAGCGATGCGCCGACCATCGAGATGGCAAAGGCGACTCCGATCGAACCGCCGATCATCCCCATCACCTTGGTGCGATGCTGCTCGCGCGTCAGATCCGAGGCGAGCGCCGTGACCGCCGCCGAAATGGCGCCGGCGCCCTGCAGCACACGGCCGATGATGATGCCGTAAATGTCGCCGGACAGCGCGGCGACGAAACTGCCGACGGCAAAAAGAAGGAGTCCGAAGACGATCACCGGCTTGCGCCCGAAACGGTCGGAAGCCGCGCCGTAGGCGATTTGCAGGCAAGCCTGGGTCAGCCCGTAGGCCCCGAGGGCAAAGCCGACCAGCGCCATATCACCGCCACTGGGCAGCTCTTTGGCGTAAATTGCAAAAACCGGAAGAATCAGGAAAAGCCCGAGCATGCGCAAGGCGAAAATCGCCGCAAGGCTGATGCCGGCGCGCTTTTCATCGGCGCTCATGGCGTCTGGATTGATGTCTGACATTAGGTTTGGTGCAGGACTGCGGAATTGCGTATATTAACAGGTTTGCCCCAGCCTTCAGGCCAGCCCTCCAATGGACGAAATCAATATAATAAAAATCCGCGGCGCGCGGACGCACAACCTGAAGAACATCAATCTCGACCTGCCGCGCAACCGGCTGATCGTGATTACCGGACTGTCCGGCTCAGGCAAATCGTCGCTCGCCTTCGACACGCTTTACGCCGAAGGGCAGCGCCGTTACGTCGAATCGCTCTCGGCCTACGCGCGCCAGTTCCTGCAGCGCATGGAAAAACCCGACGTCGACCTGATCGAAGGCCTGTCGCCGGCGATTTCGATCGAGCAGAAGGCGACCAGCCACAACCCGCGCTCGACGGTCGGCACAGTGACCGAAATCCACGACTACCTGCGCCTGCTCTTCGCGCGCGCCGGAACGCCGTACTGCCCCGAGCACCAGAAGGCGCTCGAAGCGCAGACCGTCTCGCAGATGGTCGACCACGTGCTGGCGCTGCCCGACGAAACCAAGCTGATGATCCTCGCACCGGTCGTCGCCAACCGCAAGGGCGAGCAGCTCGACCTTTTCGCCGAATTGCGCGCGCAGGGCTTCGCCCGCCTGCGCGTCGACGGCAAGGTTTATGAAATCGACGCGCTGCCCAAGCTCGCCAAAACGCACAAGCACACAATCGACGTCGTCGTCGACCGGCTCAAGATCCGCGACGACATGCGCCAGCGCCTGGCCGAATCGTTCGAAACGGCGCTGCGCCACGCCGACGGGCGGGCGATTGCCTACGAAATGGACAGCGAGAAGGAACACCTCTTCTCGGCCAAGTTCGCCTGCCCCATCTGCTCGTATTCACTGCAGGAACTCGAACCACGCATTTTCTCGTTCAACAACCCGATGGGCGCCTGTCCGAGCTGCGACGGCCTCGGCGTCATCCAGTTCTTCGACCCGAAGCGCATCGTCGCACAGCCGGCATTGTCGCTGGCCGCCGGCGCAATCCGCGGCTGGGACAAGCGCAACCCGTTCTACTTCCAGATGCTCGGCTCGCTCGCCGCGCACTACGGCTTCGCCCTCGACACGCCGTTCGCCGATCTGCCCGAGAAGATCCGCGACATCGTGCTCTACGGCTCGGGGCGCGAGGAAATCCCGTTCAACTATCTCAACGAACGCGGCACGGGCACGCTGCGCGAGCACGCCTTCGAAGGGATCGTCGTCAATCTCGAACGGCGCTACAAGGAAACCGACTCGGTCGCCGTGCGCGAGGAGCTGTCCAAGCT
>JBAQRB010000322.1:0-9813 GCA_049295655.1 Rhodocyclaceae bacterium | reverse complement strand
CGCCAAGTCGATCAACGCCTGGACCGCATTGGAAAGCACGGCCTGTGTGCCGGCCGGGGCGGTGGCAAGTGCCGAATTGAAGGCGCCCAGGTCGATGCGCAGAACGCTGCTCGTTGCCGTTGCCGTTGCTGTTACGCTCGAAGCCGAGACCGTTTGCAGCACAATCCCGATGCTCGACAGGCTGCTGGCCGTCGCAATCGTCTCCAGTTCGTTCAGCAGCGTCACGGACGAATTGACCAGCAACGGCTCGAGCACGGATGGCAGGTTGCCGACGCTACCCTGCAGGCGATTGAACGCATCGACGAGCTTCTGCGCCGCGGGCAGCGCAACGGGCAACAGCGCAGCGGCCGGACTGGTGTCGGCAGTGCCGGCCTGCAGGATTCCCAACTCGTTCTGGAAGGTGGATATCGCCGACAGAAGCTGGCCGGCATCCGAGAGGACCACCGCGTCCGGCGCGCTGCCGAGGACGACGGAAACCGCTGTCGAGGTCTCCTCCGTCAATAACGCAAACACTACCGGACTGACTTCCGCCAGACCGGAAAGACCGGTTGGCGTAACCGAAAGGGAAATAGCCATTGCCTGACGCTTCAACCTCCCATGGCCGGATGGGAAGCCGGAAAAAATCGATCACCGACCCGAAAAACCGTTCATTCACTGCCAGCACCTGCAGCAACAGACAATTCGATCAGCGCTTTTCCCGAAAATTCCGGCTTTCGCAATTTTTTTGTGGGCTGGCCGCCTTCAGCGGATCGGAATCATCAGGTGCTGGTATGGAGTTCCCGGCCACATCACATACGGCACCGCGGTATCCGGCTCGGCGCTCTTCGGGTACATCTCATAAAAGCCGGCATCGGCGCCGACGATCATGACGTGTGGCCCGGTCTTCACCCAGTGATTCTCGGCGCTCGGTTTCAACGCATAGGGATCGGTATTGCTGGCGTCGGTTCCGCCGGCCAGCATGTACATGAAACCGACCTGGCCACCGGCCGGCGTTTTGTGATTCATCCAGGCGCCGGCCCAAGCCAGTGCGCTCTTGTCCATGCACATCGGATCCGGCCCCGGCGTCGCCGGATTGTCCGGCATGCAGGTAAATCCGTTCGTTCCTTCGCGCAAGGTACGCATCTGACCATCCGCGCCCATCGCGACAACGGTGGCGGTGGCGCTCACTTTTTTCGGCGCGGCGCGCATCGCACTCTTGATCATGCTCCGGTCGGCAGCGGACAGCGCTGCATTTTTTTCGCTCGGCGCCGGCATCGCACTCTCGGCGGCCATTGCCGCCGGCACGCAGAGGACGGTGAGAAACATCGAAGTCAAAACTCCGGCAGGAATCGCTGCTGACATGGAAGGCTCCTTTTGCTATGGGTTAAGAAATTTCTGGGACCGTCGCCGATCCCCGCAGGGCAGCCAAACCGCGACGGACGCAGCCGCCCTTTCGCTTAACGGTAGACATCCCGCCAGGCAACGGCAATACCTGACGATCGGTAAATCGGATGCCGGCGCGGGGTAGCGATGCCGCCGGCGCCCGTGTGGTAGCTCGAATGGCGCAACGGCGGAGACGCTGCCGACGACAACGCTTAACGCACGGGGCCTATCGTCTGCCCCATGCGACGGTCCGTAGCTGCAGCTTCTTCAAGCGGTCCATCGCCAGGCAAGGAACCTCGTCTGCTTGATTTTTGTCTATGGCTTGACAAACGCCGAAAAATGACAGGCCGTTACGCAACGCAATACCCGAGGAGGATGTATGAATAAGCATCGTCAGCCGAAGGAACTTCCCAGTTTCGAGGAGTTGTCGCGGCTTGCCCGCGATGATCCGCAGGCGCTCGAAGTCTTGCGCGGCGAATTGATCAACGAGTGCATCGGCAAGGCGCCGGAACATCTCCGCGTGGCGTTGCGCCGCCTGCAGTTCCGCATCGATGGCGTTCGCCGCAGGTCGCGCACGTCGCTGGCTGCGGCGGTGAAGCTCAATGCGCTGATGTGGAGCGAGTTTCTCGAAATGAACGACGCGTTGCAGGATCTCGTACGCGGAGCGCACGGTCGTTCCCGCCTGCCCGATGCGGACAAGCGGCGGACAAGCCATTGCGCAAGGAGCGCGCGCATCATCGAGTTCCGCCCTCGTCCGGCGGCGGGTCTCGGGTCGATGTCCACGGGCTGAGGCAAGCCCGGCCGGCCATGTGGACTATTTCGTGATTGGTGGAGGCGGCAATGACTGGATTCCTCGCCCGGCTGTTTGGCACAGGCACCGGTAAAGGGCATGGCAGGATGGATCGCGCTTATGTCTCCGAATTCACCAGCTTCATCGACGGCTACCTTGCCGAGCACCCCGAGGTCGTCAAGGATCAGTGGGTCGGACGGGAAATCTACTGGGACAAGAAGGTCGATTTTCCAGCCCTCGAGCAGGCCGAGCAGGATCAGGTGCCGATCGACGGCTACGGCTTCGATTACTCGGTATGGGGGCGCGACAGGAAGCACGCCCCCGACCGGGGAGGAGAAGACGCGTGACGGATTTCACGCCAGCGCCGGTTTACGCGAACTGGTTCAGCGCCTCTTCCAGATACTTCACCGTACGTTCGGGATCGTGCAGCTTTTCCAGGCCGAACAGGCCGATGCGGAAGCTCGAGAAATCGGCCGCTTCGTCGCACTGCAGCGGCACGCCGGCGGCCGTCTGCAGGCCGCTGCCGATGAACTTGCGGCTCGACTGCAGCTCCGGGTCGGTGGTATAGCTGACCACCACGCCCGGCGCCTGGAAGCCTTCGGCGGCAACGCTCGGGAAGCCCTTGGCGACGAGCATTGCGCGCACGCGACGGCCGAGTTCGTGCTGCTCCTGGCAGACCTTGTCGAAACCGTAGGCTTCCATTTCGAGCATCACGTCGCGCAACGCGGCGAGCGCATCGGTCGGCATGGTGGCGTGGTAGGCATGACCGCCGTTCTCGAAAGCCTCCATGATCTGCAGCCATTTTTTCAGGTCGCAGGCGAAGCTGCTGCTCGTCGTCGCATCGATTTTCTCGCGCGCGCGTTCGCCGAGGGCGACCAGCGCGCAGCACGGCGAACCGCTCCAGCCCTTCTGCGGCGCGCTGATCAGGATATCGACCTGGTTCTCGGCCATATCGACCCACACGGTGCCCGAGGCGATGCAGTCGAGAACGAACAGGCCGCCGACCGCGCGCACCGCCGCACCGACGGCGTGCAGATAGCCGTCGGGCAGGATCATGCCCGATGCGGTTTCGACATGCGGGGCGAAGACGACGTCGGGCCGGTGTTCGCGGATCGCGGCAACCACTTCGTCGATCGGCGCCGGCGCAAACGGCGCCTGGCTGCCGTTGCCGGTTTGCCGGGCCTTGAGGACGATGCTCTCGGCGGGGATCTGGCCCATGTCGAAAATCTGCGTCCAGCGGAAGCTGAACCAGCCGTTGCGGATGACCAGGCACTTCTTGCCGGTGGCGAACTGGCGGGCGACGGCTTCCATGCCGAAGGTGCCGCTGCCGGGAACGACGATGGCGGACTTTGCGCGATAGACGGTTTTCAGGATGCGCGAAATGTCCTTCATGACGCCCTGGAAACGTTGCGACATGTGGTTGAGCGCACGGTCGGTATAGACCACCGAGTATTCGAGCAGGCCTTGCGGATCGGGTTGGGGCAGCAGAGCGGGCACGGCGGTTTCTCCTGGGTTTTCTTCGGGTGACGGGGCTGGACCGGCAGCATAACGCCAGCCGTTGCCGATGCGCCAGTGTTGGAGCCGCCCGAGACAAAAATACTTCGCTCGATCCGCCCGCCGGGGAATGCCTTGAATCAATGGCGCGTATGGCACCCAGAGGGAACTTGAGCGACGATTTTTTTGTCAATAAAGGCTTGTTCCCAACGAAAGCAGCAACGAAGTCCGGTCGCAACAGCCTCGCACCAGCCGGCAGAAACCAAGCCTCAGCCCAGTGAGTTTTCAGTTTCGCAAGCGTACTTTTCAGGAGAGCACATGATGAGCCATCAGAAACTGCATTATCCGATCGAAAACCCCGGCGATTTGACCCGCGAGGGCATCACCTTGTTCAAGCAGATGACCATTGCCATGGCGGAAGCCAGCCAGAGCTTCCATCTCCACCAGATCGAGGCGTTTCAGGCAGCGCTTGCGGAAAATTCAAGACAGTTCAAATCGCAGTTGAAGGAAACCGGCGATACCTGCTCTGCGCTTGAACAATGGTCGGGGCTTTTCCAGTCGAGGATGCAGCAATGCGGAAAGATCGGCGGGACGTGGATCGAACACACGTCGCAGACGATCAGCCGGATGAGCGAACTGCTGGCATCACCGCTCGACGCTTCTGCGGCGAGCGCCGTGAACAGCGACGAGCCTGTCGAGCGGCGGGTTTCGGCAACGGTGATTACATTTCCTGAACGGCGGGCATCAGAGGTCGTGAAAAGTGCTTCCGGCAGCAGCAGAATGGCGCCAAAGCGGCATTCCGCCTGAATCCAGACCCCGGAACCCCCGCTGCCGCACATTACGGCAGCGGGTTCAAAGCGCAATCGAACCACAATCGAACGACTGGATCGCCGACGATCCCGTCGCGGGTATCAGTATCAGCGCCGCCAATGCACGCGTAGCAGGTTTTCCGCCTCGTTGTAGTGGAACGCCAGTTCGCCATGGTAGGCGTGATGCAGCGCCTCACCCAGATCCCGGGCCAGATGGATATCGGTGGTGGTGACCAGCACGCCTTGCGTATCGCCGGCGTGCGCTTCCGCGTCTGCCCCCTCTTCGCAGATCTCGATCAGGCGCGCCAGGGGATGTTCGCTGCGGGTCTTTTCCGCATGGTGGCGGATCAGGCTCAGCAACTCCTCACGGTGCGCGGCAAAAAACTCGCCGCCAATATGGACAAAGCCGGCAGGAAAATGGTCGTGAATGCGCTGACACGCCGGACAGATCACCTCTGCCGCATTGCGGGAAGGCTGCCCCCACTGCCAGCGTCCGGCGTGGAAAACCGCACCGCACCCGGAACAGGCCGACGGCTCGGGCGGCTTGTAGCGCAACCGGTAGCTGTCGTGTTCGTCGTCCTCACGCAACTGGTCGCGGCGAACCGGATGGAATCCGGCAGCGGGTGCATTGAGATTCATGGCCTTCTCCTTGGTCGGCAGAAAAATCCGCAGCACGAACGGAGGCTGCGCTCTGGAGGGAAAAGACTACAGGCGCGCAGCGTGGCGATGAATACCCGGATTTGTTTGAATCCCCTACCCGGATTCCGGTATTTTTCGCAAAATCACGCGGCCGTCGCACCCAGCATCGTCTGCACGTTCAGGATGAAGCCCGGAACATCGACCGGCCGCATGTTGTTGATTCCCGCAGCGGTTTCCCGGCCGTCGCCGCCGTGGCGGCGGGCGAGCTGGCTGGCCGTGACCGCCGCACCCTGCGCGGCGCGCAGGCTGACCGTCAGCGACTGCCGGGCATTGGGCGCGAGAACGATGCAAGTCCGTTCCGGGTGCTCGCCGCACTGGCGATTGGCGTAACTGCCGATCACCCGGCGCGACCAGGCGGCATCGGGCAGCAGGGTAACGACGAGGTTCCCGCTTTCGAGCATCGGCGTCACATCGACGGCCAGCCTCATATCCTCGGCGCGGCGCGGTGCGAGCGTCACGTAGGCCGCTTCGTTCTCCATGAATTCGAGCGGATCGGCGTAGCCCGCCATCTGGCGATACAGATCGGCCGGCAGTATCGTCAGGTCGGCTTCGCTATCGCCGTACGCGTTGTAATTGAGGCACTCGCCCAGCGCCTTGAGGAGCAGCACGTTCGCTTCGCTCAGATCGAGCGAGGCGGCCAGCCGCTGCGCGCTGGCCGGCAGGTTGTCGCCAAAGGCACCGACCACCGCCCACGCCCGGAAGCGACCTTCCAGATGGCGATTGACCAGAATGCTGGTGCACACGTCGGGCGCCGGGTCGATCGTGAGCCGCAACAGCGGGTGAGGCGCTTGCGCGAGCGCTTCCGGCAGGTGGTGATGGTCGAAATAGTCCACCCCCACCCCCTGCCCGAGCAAGCCCTGCAGCGCCCGGCAATTTGCCGCCAGCGGCAGGTCGAGCACGGTGACCGAGTCGCCGCGCTGCGCCGGCACGCGCTCGAGCAAGGCGTGCTCGCGTTTGGCGCCGCAAATCAGCGACGCTTCGCGCGGTTCGGCAAGGCGCAGCTGCTGCAGCGCGCACAATCCATCGGCATCGCCGTTGAAAACGTCGAAATGCCGGCCTTTGCTGCTGTTCATGGGAACGCCTCCTTGTCGATCTGCTGCAGGATACCGTCCAGCGCATCGTCCAACGTATCGACGCTGCTGTCGAACAGCGTCGCCTCCCGCGCTTCGGCAGCGGAAAGTATCTCCTGTTTTTGCAGCTGGTGCAGCAAGGTCTCGACACCGGCTTCGGAAGCATCGCCGCCGGAACGCTCACGCGCGATCAACCGCCGGCGCAGCACGGCTTCGTCGGCGCGGCAGGAAAGTATCCGGAAAGGCAGGTCGAGCGCTGCCGAGAGGCGGCGGAAGATGTCGCGTTGCCAGCGCTGCAGGCTGGCCGCATCGACGATGACCGGAAAACCGGCCGCCAGAACCAGCCGGGCGAGATGCGCCAGCCGCTGGTAGGTCGCCTGCGTCATTGCGGGAGCGTACAGTCCCCCGTCGATTGCCGATTGGCTGTGCGCCAGCGGCAACAGGCCGCCGAGCCGTTTGCGCTCGATGTCCGAGCGCAGGCGCAGGCCGCCGATGCGCTCGAGAACGGCCTGCGCCAGCCGGGTCTTGCCCGAACCCGAGACGCCGTGCATCAGCAGCAACAGGCGCTGGCGCGGCAGGCTGGCACGCCGGGCGAAGGCCAGATACTGCAGGCAGACGGCGAGCGCATCGGTGGCATCGGCGGCATCCGCTGGCGGTGCCTGCAGCGCACGGATCAGCGCGACCTTGGCACGGACCAGCGCACGGTAGACGCGGTAGAAAGGCAGGAGCTGCAGCCCGGCATAATCGCCGGTGTGCTGCAGGTAGCGGTCGAGAAAACGGCTGGCGTAATCGGGCCGCCCTCTTTCTTCGAAATCCATGCTCAGGAAGGCGACCTCGCTGATCACGTCGATCCAGCGCAGGTTCGGGTTGAATTCGATGCAATCGAAAATCTGCGGCACACCCTGCCACAGGGCGATGTTGCCCAGATGCAGATCACCGTGGCATTCGCGGATGAAGCCCCCGGATTTTCGGCTGGCGAGGACACCGGCCAGCCGTGCGTATTCGTCGCGGCTCCACGCTTCCAGCGCATCGAGCAGTTCAAGGCTCGCGGTACCGCCGAGGCCGGCGCGCAGCTGTCTGAAGTTTTCGCGCATCGGCGCCCATACGGCGCGCGGGCTGCCGTAAGCATCGTCCGCTCCGGCGCATGCCGCCTGCGCATGAAAGCCGGCCATCCGCTCGGCCACGCCATCGATCTCGGCGGGCGACAGTTCGCCCTGCGCCAGGCGTCGGTCTAGCAGGGCCGCCTGCGGAAACTCGTGCATTTTGACGGCGTATTCAAGCGCTTCAGCAGGGTCGGCCCCCTCGTCAGCCAGCGCATCGACTATCGATGGCGCATCCGGCGCACCACGGATCGCCACCACGTCCAAGTACAGCGCGGGCGCCAGCCGGCGATTGAGGCGCAACTCCTCTGCGCAGTAGAAGCGGCGCCGTGCAAGGCTGCTGAAATCGAGAAAACCGAGATCGACCGTTTTCTTGATCTTGTAGGCGAACCGGCCGGTCAGCAGCACATACGAGATATGCGTCTCCAGCAACTCGACCGCTGCGGCCGGATCGGCAGGCTGCAGCGAATCGCGCAGGGCATGGACCAGCCGGCGCTGGGCGTTGGCCGCAGCCCAAGGAGGCTCGTCGGTTCTCGTGCTGATCGTCATCGTGTGAACATCATCGGCTCAAGAGAGCAGAACCGCCAGAATCCCGCTCAGGAAGATGCCGTCGAAGATGCCGGCACCGCCGATCGAAATTGCCGCTTCGCCGCATCTGCCTGCCTCGGCAAGACGCAGCAGGTCGGCGCCAAGCAGCACGCCCAGCGTGCCGGCAATATAGGCCAGCGGCGCGGCATGCGCCGCATCCAGCCCGACGCCGGAAAATGCAGCGGCCAGCGGCGCCGCCAGCATCGACATGACGACGCCGACGCCGGGCACCAGTGCGCTGCCGGCATAAGCCACAAGGCTGACCAGCGCGATGGCGAAAACAACGTCCTGATAAGCCAATGGCGTCCCGAACAGCAGGTAAAACGCGAAGAGGATGGGCAGCACGCAACCGCCGACGTTGACCGTGATCAGCGTCTTCTCCGGCCAGGCGGGGAAAATGTCCTGCAAGGCCGGGTCGATCGGCGGGAAGTTTTCCCGAGGCACAGGCGGCTTGGCCTTGAGGGTAAAAAGCGGCAGATTGACCATGCCGCCCAGCAGGGCCAACGCCAGCAGCAGAACGGCGTATTCGGAAGGCAAGCCCAGCTTCTCGAAGACGATACGCATGGCACCGACCTGCACCGCCGCGGCGAGCGGAAGCGCTACGAGAAAAAGCAGGAAAACGGGGAGCGAAGGCATGCCGAGTCCTTCTCGTCGGTCGAAACAGCGGCGGCTGGACGCCATCACATCGAAAGAATGACAGCCCGCCCGCCGCATGGTTTCAAGAAACCCCGTGAAAACATCGGACTACCGGTTTCCTGCGCTGCGCAATACCTAGCGCTTGCCGTGCCGAAGCGGCTTGGCCTCGAAATACAGGCAGTCCTGCCCGGATGCGGCAATCACTTCGCGGATCGGCTGCTGCTGGCTCTTGAAGTTCAGGGCGCGGCAACCGTAGCGGAAACTCACGTCATGCGTGATGAAGTAATGCGCGCAACGGTTGCACCGGCGCGCCGGGTCCGGATTGTCTTTGTCCGTCTCGTCCGCCTCGTCGATCATGCGGCGCGGGCGAATCGTAAGATTCGTACGACAAAAGGGGGCATCGTGGGCACTGGCATGACGGCCCCACCTACAGCCGGTGTGCGCTGAAGGCCGCCGCACCGATTGCGCCGGCCGCCCGTTCGAGCAGGTGTTCGTGGTGCGTGAAGAAGAGCACCTGCGTTTTGTGCGACAGCTCGGCGAGCACCTCGAAGGTCGCGCTGGCCGACGCATCGTCGAAATTGATCACGATGTCATCGACCACCACCGGCATCGGCTCCCGATCGACGACATGGCGCTCGATGGCCGCCAGGCGCAAGGCGAGAAAGAGCTGGTCGCGGGTTCCCGAGCTCAGGTTGCCGACGTTTTCGCGCTTGCCGTTCGGGCGGACGCCGACCAGGATCGTCATCTCGTCGGAAAAGTCGGTCGCCACCCGCACGAAGCGCCCGCCGGTAATCCGTGCGAACAATTCCGACGCCCGCGCCAGCAGCGGCCCCTGATAGCGTTGCTGGTAGGCGTCGATCGCCTCGGCGAGGATGGTCGAGGCCAGACGCGCCGAGGCATAGTCGGCGAGCAGCGTGGACAGGCGCGCCGCCGCGTCGGCCGCCTGCTGCTCGGCATCGGCCGCCAGCGCCTCGCCATCGACCGTGCCGAGCGCGGCCAGCGCCTCGATCTGCTGCCGGTGCAGCGTCTCGACCTGCGCGTTGCTCGCCGCCAGATCGCTGCCGACCCGCTCGAGCGCCGCCTGCACCAGCGCCAGATCCTGCCCGGCCGCCTGGGCGAGGGGTTCGTGCAGCGCCAGCGCCGACGAGGCGACCAGACGCCCCTCGATCGCGCCGATCGCCGCCTCCAGTGCGAGGCATTCGGCGCTGCGCTGCTCGGCGTCGACCAGCTCGGCCAGCGTCGCGCAGCCGGCCGCCGACTTGAGC
>JBAQRB010000321.1:0-4816 GCA_049295655.1 Rhodocyclaceae bacterium | reverse complement strand
GCGAGGTGGCGCGCCGTCTGGCGCACGAGATCAAGAATCCGCTGACGCCGATCCAGCTCTCGGCCGAGCGCCTGCAGATGAAACTTGCCGGCAAGGTGAGCGACGCCGACGCCGAAATGCTCGCTCGCTCGACGCAGACGATCATCAACCAGGTCCAGGCCATGAAGCGCATGGTCGACGATTTCTCCGACTACGCACGGATGCCGGCCCCCGAACTCGCCGCGCTCGATCTGAACGCGCTGGTTGGCGAGGTGCTCGGCCTGTACGAAACGTCGAGCGCAAGAATCGACGTTGCGCTGGCTCCTGGTCTGCCTGCCGTATGGGGCGATCTCACGCAGCTGCGGCAGATCATCCACAACCTCCTGCGCAACGCGGAAGACGCGCAGGAAGGCGCCGAGGCGCCGCAAATCGGCATTTCGACCCGGATTGCCGACGGGCAGGCCGAGCTGTCGGTCACCGACTGCGGCCCGGGCTTTCCGCCCGAAATGATGGCCCGGGTCTTCGAGCCCTACGTGACGACCAAGACGCGCGGTACCGGGCTCGGGCTGGCGATCGTCAAGAAGATCGTCGATGAACACCAGGGACGGATCAATATTGCCAATCGTCAGCCGCTCGGAGCCGAAGTCAGCATTCGCCTGCCTTTGGCTCCCGAAGCGACCCCCTCTTCCTTTTTCAACGTTACTCCCACCAAGGCCTGACCATGGCGCAAATTCTGGTCGTCGACGACGAAATAGGCATTCGCGAACTGCTCTCCGAAATTCTCGCCGACGAGGGGCATTCCGTCTGGCTGGCTGAAAATGCCGCTGCGGCGCGCAAAATCCGTGGCGAACGGCGCCCCGACCTCGTCCTGCTCGACATCTGGATGCCCGATACCGACGGTATCTCGCTGCTCAAGGAATGGTCGGCCAGCGGCCTGCTGAGCATGCCGGTGGTGATGATGTCCGGGCACGGGACGATCGATACGGCGGTCGAGGCCACCCGGATCGGCGCCGTCGATTTTCTGGAAAAACCGATCGCGCTGCAAAAACTGCTGCTGACGGTGAAAAAAGCGCTGAAGCACGAGGCGGCGCTCCCCAAGCCGCCGCTGACGCTCGATGCCTTCGCCCGTTCGCCGCTGCTCAAGGATCTCAAGAAGCGGCTCGAGCAGGCGGCGGCAAAAACCCAGATCCTGCTCCTGAAGAGCGCCTCGGGCAGCATCGCGGAAATCTGCGCGCGCACGTTGCAGGCGCCGCAGACGCCGTGGCTCGACCTGTCGGCGTCGAGCGCGCCGCTGACGCAGGAGATGCTCGAAAATGCCGCGGGCGGCATTCTCTTCATCGCCGATCTCTTGCTGCTTGGCAAGCTGCAACAGATGAACCTGGTTTTTGCCCTCGAGCGCCTCGAGAAGCACAAGCTGCAGCTGGTTGCCGCCTCGCCCCGTTCGCTCGCCGCGCTCGCCGAGGCGGGCTGGGACCCATTGCTGGTGGCGCGTCTCGGCGAGGTCTGGGTCGCACTGCCGCAACTCGCCGGGCACGCCGACGACGTGCCGGAAATCGCCGCGCTGGTACTCAACCACTTTGCCGGGCGCGGCGAGGTGCCGCCGCGTCATTTTTCGAGCGGTGCGCTCAATGCGCTGCGCATCCATCGCTGGCAGGGTGAATGGGCCGAACTGCTGGTCGCGGTGAAGAACCTCGCGTTGTCGGCGCTGGAAGAAGAAATCACCGCCGACGACGTCGCCCGTGTCCTGCAGCACGACGCCGGTGAATTTCCGGCACAAACGCCGATTCTGCCGATGTTCGAGCAGCCGTTGCGCGACGCACGCGAGGCCTTCGAGCGCCTTTATTTTGAGCACCATCTTAAAAACGAGCGCGGCAACATGACGCGCGTCGCCGAAAAAACCGGACTCGAACGCACCCATCTCTACCGCAAGCTCAAGCAGCTCGGACTGAATCTGGGGCGGCGCAGCGAAGAGCGCGAATAACGGGTTCGGGCAACAGGGAGCAAAATGAAAGTAGTTATCCTGGGGGCCGGGCAAGTCGGTGCCAGCGTCGCCGAAAGCCTCGTTTCCGAAGACAACGACATCACGATCGTCGATAGCGACCGCGAACGCCTGCAGTACCTGCAGGACCGCCTCGACCTGCGTACCGTGACCGGCAATGCCGCGTTTCCATCGACCCTGCGCGAGGCGGGCCTCGACGACGCCGATTTGCTGATCGCCGTGACGCAGAGCGATCAGACCAACCTCGTCGCCTGCAAGGTTGCGCACAGTGTTTTCAACGTCCCGACGCGTATTGCCCGCCTGCGATCGCGCGATTTCCTCGAAAGCCCGGCACTGCTTTCACCCGAGAATTTCGCCGTCGATTACGCGCTGTGTCCCGAGCAGGTGATTACCGACTACATCGCCAAGCTGATCGAATTCCCCGAAGCCTTGCAGGTGCTGTCGTTCGCCAACGGCCGGCTGGCCCTGGTCGCTGTGCGTGCCTACGCCGGCGGCCTGATGGTCGGCAAGCCGATCAAGGAAATGCGCGACCACCTGGCCGGCGATGTCGATGCACGGATCGCGGCGATTTTCCGCCGCGATCGCGCTATCCCGCCGACCGGCGACACGGTGATCGAGGATGGCGACGAGGTCTTTCTGCTCGCCGCCGACGAGCATATCCGGCGCATCCTGCGCGAGATGCGCCGGATGACGCGTCCGGTGGAGCGCATCATGATTGCCGGTGGCGGCAACATCGGCCTGCGCGTGGCGCAGGCGCTCGAAGAGAACTACCGGGTCAAGGTCGTCGAGGCGAATCGCGGGCGCGCCGAATTGATCGCCAATTGCCTGAAATCGGCACTGGTGCTGTTCGGCGATACGACCGATGAGGAATTGCTGGAGCAGGAAGCGATCGGAGAAATGGATCTCTTCCTGGCGCTGACCAACGATGATGAAGACAATATCATGGCCGCTTCGCTGGCCAAGCGGCTCGGCTGCAAGCGGGTCGTTGCCCTGATCAACCGGCGTGCGTATGCCGATCTGGTGCAGGGCGGGCCGATCGACATTGCCATTTCTCCGGCGCAGGTCTCGATCGGAACGCTGCTCGCGCATGTCCGGCGCGGCGACGTGGCGCAGGTCCATAGCCTGCGGCGCGGTGCGGCCGAGGCGCTGGAAATCGTGGCGCACGGCGATGCCCAGAGTTCCAAGGTGGTCGGCAAGCGGATCGGCGACTTGCCCGTGATTCCGGGGGCGATCATCGCCGCCATCGTGCGCAACCTCGAAAAGCTTGAGGACATCGGCTATCAGGGGATGGAGATGAAGAAGCGCAGGGGGCATGTGGTGATCGCGCACAAGGAGGTGGTGATCGCGCCGGGCGACCACGTCATTGTCTTCTGCCTGAGCAAGAAGGTGGTCAAGAAGGTGGAAAAGCTCTTCGAAGTCGGCTTCCACTTTTTCTGAGCGTGCGGCGATGAAACGCTATTACCCGGTGATCCGCGTCCTTTCTCTCGTCATTTTCATGTTCGGGCTGACCATGCTCGCTCCCTGGGGGCTTTCCTGGTTCCTGCACGACGGGGCGGAAAGCGCTTTCGACGAAGCGATCCTGCTCACCGTCGGCACCGGCTTCGGCCTCTGGTACGTGACGCGCAAGGAAAAACGCGATTTGACGATCCGCGACGGCTTCCTGATGGTCGCCCTGGTGTGGGCGGTGTTGCCGGTCTACGCGTCCTTGCCGATGATCATCCAGCTCAATGCCAGTTTCACCGACGCCTATTTCGAAGCGGTTTCCGGCCTGACGACGACGGGGGCGACGGTCTTCGAGGGGCTCGACCGGATGCCGGTCTCGATCAATTTCTGGCGTACCCAGCTCGTCTGGCTGGGGGGCATGGGGCTGATCGTTCTCGCCGTGGCGATCCTGCCGCTGCTCGGGATCGGCGGGCGGCAGATGTTCAAGGCCGAGACGCCCGGGCCGATGAAGGATTCAAAGATGACGCCGCGCCTGGCCGAGACGGCAAAAGGCCTGTGGGTCGTCTATGCCTTGATTTCGGCGTGTTGCGCGATCGCGTACCACTGGGTCGGGATGAACTGGCTGGACGCGGTCATGCACATGTTTTCGACGATGGGACTTGGCGGTTTTTCAAGCCACGATGCGAGTTTCGGCTTCTTCGATTCGCCGCTGATCGAAGCTGTCTGCATCGTCTTCATGCTGGTCGCCGGGATGAATTTCGCGACGCATTTCATGGCGGTTTCCGGCCGCTCGTTCCGGCCCTACGGTCACGACCCCGAAGCCCGCTGGTTCCTCGTCGTGACGATCGGCAGCGTGATCGGCATTGCCATCTTTCTCGACGTGCACGAGGTCTATCCAACATTTTCCGAAGCCTTGCGCTACTCGGCGTTCAACGTCGTTTCGATCGCGACGACCACCGGCTTCGCCAATACCGACTACAACCTCTGGCCGTTCTTTGCGCCGCTCTGGATGCTGTTCCTGTCGAGTTTCGCGACCAGCGCCGGGTCGACGGGGGGCGGCATCAAGATGATCCGCGCGATGCTGCTCTACAAGCAGGTCTACCGGGAGTTGATCCGCGCCATGCATCCGAATGCCGTGCATCCGGTAAAAATCGGCAGCGAGGTGATGCCCAACAACATCCTCTTCGCCGTGCTGGCTTTCGCCTTCCTGTACGTGGTCAGTATCGTCGCGATGACGCTGGTTCTGTCGTTTTCCGGCCTTGAGATCATTACTGCTTTCTCGGCGGTGGTCGCCAGCATCAACAACACCGGGCCGGGGCTCAACCCATAGCCTTACACACAACACGTGCAGCATAAATTGATGCTGTGGTCCTGCGTGAAAATTTTTCTGCACCT
>JBAQRB010000320.1:0-1594 GCA_049295655.1 Rhodocyclaceae bacterium | reverse complement strand
CTTTCATACCTGTCGGCTATCTTAAATAGCAAGTCGCATTATACCGGGGGGCAGATCGACGTCCTGCGCGACGTCCAGCACTCTGCCCACTCTGCCAGCTCCGCTGCGTACGGCAGGAGACCAGCATGCAGTTACCGACGGCACACCGTTCCAGACCGCCAAGACCGACACGCGCCGGAGCCGCCACGCCCGGCTCCGGGCACCAAAGCGGACGGCGGCAAAAATGATGGGGCCGCTGCTGGTCTTCGCCGTCGACGAACGCGCGTTCGCCTTGCCGCTGGAACGCGTCGAACGGGCTGTGCGCGCCGTCGCCATCACGCCGCTGCCGCAAGCGCCGGCCATCGTCTGCGGCGTGATCAACATCGCCGGCCGCATCGTACCGGTCGTCGATCTGCGCCGCCGTTTCAGCCTGCCCGAGCGGGCGATCGAGGCGATCAAACTCGCCGACCAGTTGCTGATCACGCACGGTGGCCGCCGGCCGCTGGCGCTGATCGTAGACACGGTGTCCGGCGTCGTCGCCTGCGCGGAACACGATTTTGTCGCGGCCGACAGCATCGTCGCCGGCACCGCCTACCTGCACGGCATCGCCAAGAGCCCGAGCGGCATGGTCCTGATCCACGACCTCGACACTTTGCTGTCGCTCGACGAAGCGCAAGCACTCGACAGCGCGCTGACGCCCGCCGGGGAAATGGCATGAGAAGCGCCGTGAGCGCCGCCGAGGCCACCGGCGCGCCGCCCGCCGACGCCCTGCTGCAGCAGTTCAGCGCCTTCCTGGCCAGCCGCATCGGCCTGCATTTCCCGCCGCCGCGCTGGCCCGATCTGCTACGCGGGCTGGAGCGGGCGGCGCGCGAATTCGCCCAGCCCGGCCCCGAGGCGTGCATGCGCTGGCTGCTGGCGACGCCGCTGCAACAACGCCAGATCGAGATCCTGGCCAGCCACCTGACCGTCGGCGAGACCTACTTCTACCGCGAACCGGCGCTCTTCGCCGCCCTCGAACAGCAGATCCTGCCGCCGCTGATCGCCGCCCGCCGCGCCGGCAGCCGCAGCTTGCGCCTGTGGAGCGCCGGCTGCTGTACCGGCGAGGAGGCCTACACGCTGGCGATCCTGCTGCACCGCCTGCTGCCCGACCTCGACCAATGGCGGATCAGCATCCTGGCCACCGACATCAACCCGCGCTTCCTCGCCCAGGCGCAAAGCGGCACGTACCGCGAATGGTCGTTCCGCAACACGCCGGCGTGGTTCAAGGAGCGTTATTTCACGCCGGGCGAAAACGGCAGCTACCGGTTGCTGCCGGCTATCCGGCGGCTGGTGCGTTTCGCCTATCTCAACCTGGTCGACGACGTCTATCCCACCCTCGAAAGCGATACCAACGGCATCGACCTGGTGCTGTGCCGCAACGTGCTGATGTATTTCGAGGCGCAAGGCATACGCGCGGTGCTGCACAAGCTGCGCCGTGCGCTGACCCCGGACGGCTGGCTGGTGCTCAGCGCCACCGAGAGCGGCAGCGTGCCGCTGCCCGGCTTTGCCGCCGTGACCTGGCGCGACGCCACGGCCTACCGCAAGCACGAAGGTCCGCTGCAGCCCCCCGTTCTGC
>JBAQRB010000319.1:0-5237 GCA_049295655.1 Rhodocyclaceae bacterium | reverse complement strand
TCGTATCGCTGTAGGCCTGTGCGCTGACGACGAGCGGCGTCAGCGCGCGCTCCCCGGCCTGCACGCCGGATGCGGTGAAGAGCGCGACGAGTACGGCGCTCAAGGGTTTGAGGGGTGAAACCAGCGGCTTGCTTGCGTGCATTGACAGCTCCCATGATTGCCGGCGGCCAACGGCCACCGCTTTTCTTCATAATGCGAATAGTTTTCATTTGCAGACTAGCGGCGTAGTATCGCAAAAAACCCCGTTGAATTCGTTTGCCGGAACAACAGATATGTTTGATTCAGCGCTTGATCCAACAACTTCCACCGCGACGCAGCCGCATCCGCGTACAGCCGGCCCGATCGGGCCGGCACAGCTTCTCGAAAAGGCAGGCAGCGGCTCGCGCCTGATCGCGCCGGATGCCGCCGGCAACCCGGCGCTGATCTCGGGGCTGTTTTCGATCACGCATCTGCGCGAAGGCCTCCATCTGCACTGCACCGACATCGAGCATCTGCAGGACATGACGACCCGCTGCACGACACCGGTGGGAGGCGTCAAGATCATGCTGAAACTCGAGGGGAACGCCGATGTCCGTTTCGGCGGCACGGCGCTCCACCTTGACGCCGGGCAAGGCCGTAGCGCCAGACCCTGCGCCGCAGTGCTCAACCTGTCATCGCCCGAGGACTTCGAACGCCGCGCACGCGGCGGGACGCGCGAACGCATGGTTGTCCTGACCCTGTCGTCGGCATGGATCGCCGCCAGCGGGCTGAACCCACGCGGCTTCGGAAAACACCTGAGCATCGCGCGCTGGCAACCCTCGGCCCGCGCCATTGCCGTTGCCGAACAGCTGATCAGGCTGGATTTATGCAGCGGCCAACTGCAATCCCTCTACCAGGAAAGCCGGGCGCTGGAATTGATCGGCGAGGCGCTGTTCGGAACCCGGCACGGCACAGTTGCCGTACTGCCCGCCAGCGCACTGCGGCCGGCGGAACACCAACGCATGACCCGCCTGCAGAAAAGTCTCGAGAGCGGCGAGTTCGATCATCTGGGCATGGATGACATCGCCCGTGCCGCCGGCTGCAATGCCAATACCCTGCAACGCCAGTTTCGTCAGACGTTCGGAAAACCGATCTTCGACTATCGGCGCGAGTGCCGCCTGCAGCGCGCGGCCGACGCGCTGCAACGTCAGGACATCAGCGTCGCGCAGGCGGCGGAAATCGCCGGCTACAACAGCCAGGCCAACTTCTCCACGGCTTTCCGCCGCCATTTCGGCGTCCCGCCAAAGCACTTTCGGACGCGGCTGTAGCACGGCCTCAGACTTGCCCGCCCCATTTGATGACAATCGTGTCAATAAGAACGATTCTCATTGACACGAAAATACAACCAACCTATATTGCGAATCGTTCCCATCTAAAAGGAAGTTTCCCATGCCGCATCTGATCGTCAACATCAGCATTGCCGCCCTCGTCCTCTGGGCCGCGATGGCCGCCAGTCTCTGAACGACCGCTTCCGGGAGAACACAATGACACCGAACGCACTCTGGGCTGGCGCTCTCAGCCTGCTGCTCAGCCACAACGAAACCGGCTGCCCGAAATCGGCGCGCCAGGCCGCCGGCCTGCTCGACCGGCTGGCCGACGACCCGACACTCGACCGCGAAACGCGCTCGCTGTGCGCGCGCGCCAGCGACCGCCTCGGCGAAAACAGCCAGGCAAGGCAGGCGTCATGTCAGCAGGTATAGCAACAAGAACAATTCTCATATACAATGCGAACAATTGTCATTTCCGCAGCACAATAAAGCTATCGCAACGCAGACCGTCGGAGGCTGGACCGCTCCGCTCAACGCAGCACCACCCTCGGACGCCGGGCCTAACCGCCGGCCCACCGAATATTTCTGGAGAATTGCCGTGTCACAAACCCGTCAACTGATTTCTGCCGGCGCACTTTCGTTCGCCACCTTGTTCACAACGGCGGCCCTCGCCGTCGAATACCCGATCGGCACGCCGCAACAACGCAACGGCATGGAAATCGCCGCCGTCTATCTGCAGCCGGTGACGATGGAGCCGGAAGGCATGATGAAGAAGGCCGAGGAATCGGACATCCACATCGAGGCCGACATCAAGGCGCTCGGCAACAACCCGAACGGTTTCGAGGAAGGCGCCTGGATTCCCTACCTGGTCGTCAAGTTCGAAGTGACCAAGATCGACAGCAAGCAGAAGGTCAGCGGCGAGTTCATGCCGATGGTCGCCAACGACGGCGCACACTACGGCGACAACATCAAGCTGTTCGGACCCGGCAAGTACCACGTCAAGTACACGATCCTGCCGCCCTCGGAAAACAAGCACGCGCACTTCGGCCGCCACACCGATCGCCTGACCGGCGTTCGCCCGTGGTTCAAGCCCTTCGAGATCGAGAACGAATTCACCTACGTCGGCATCGGCAAAAAAGGCGGGTACTGAGCGATGACCCCACTATCCAAGAAACTGCGGCCGCTGGCGCTGGCCTGTGCCGCGCTGCTCGCCGCCCCCGTCCATGCCGCACCGGCCAAGAACGAGACGCAGCGCCTGCTTGAGAAGATGAACGCCCGCCTCGAACAGCTCGAGCAGCGCAACGCCGAGCTGGAGAAACAGATCAAGGCCCAGGCGACGCCGGTGCTCGAAAGCCGGATCAAGACGCTCGAAGTCTCGCAGGAAAAAATCGCCGAGGGCCTCAACAGCGGCCGGCTCAGCGAGAACGAACCGGAACTCACCTCGCGCCTGAAGGCCGTCGAAAAAGATGCGCTGTCGGTCAGGAAAGCCGCCAAGAAAATCGATGCGCTCGACGGCATCAAGGCCGGCCTGAGCCTGACCACCGTCGCCCAGCGCGCCAGCGGTCTGCCGCAGAGCAGCAACGGCGGCAGCCAGCTCAACTACCGCACCGACGTCACCGTCGAATTGCCGCTGAGCCCGATCGGCGACACCGAGCACAAGATTTTTACCCATGTCCGTATCGGTCAGGGGCAGGGCCTCAACGCACCGATGTCGGCGCTCGGCGCCTTCGGCTCGGCACCCAACGCCGTGGCTTTCCGCGCCAGCGGCGCCAGCCCGGACGACTCGGTGGCCATTCTCGGCCAGGCCTGGTATCAGGCCAGCATTCCGCTGCCGTTCGGCGGCTTCAAGCCGCGCTCGCGTGAAAAACTCGAACTGACCTTCGGCAAGATGGACATCTTCGGCTTCTTCGACCAGAACGCCGCCGCTGGCGACGAAGCGCGCCAGTTCCTCAACTCGGCTTTCGTGCACAACCCGCTGCTCGACGCCGGCGGACAGATCGGCGTGGACGCCAACGGCTTCCAGCCGGGCTTCATCGCCTCCTACCTGAACGAAACCAGCAAGCCGGAAACCTGGCGTCTGTCGCTCGGCGTCTTCGGCTCCGGCCCGAAAGGCTCCAACTACCAGCGCAGCCTGACTTCGCCGCTGATCATGGCGCAGGCCGAAACCTCGCTCAAGTTCTTCGGCGGCCTGACCGGCAACTACCGCCTGTACACCTGGCAGCGCAGCAAGGGCACCGAACTCGACGGCAGCAGCACCGCCAGGCACACCGGCTGGGGGATGTCCGCCGACCAGAAGGTCGGCGACGGCATCACCCTCTTCGGACGCTACGGTCAGCAGACGAGCGGCAGCGTGCGCTTCGACCGGGCGCTCACGCTGGGCAGCGAACTCAACGGCTCGTATTGGTCGCGCGGCGGCGACTCGGCCGGCATCGCATTTGGTATGATGCGCGCCAGCAGCGAGTTCAGCGCGAACGGGGCGACGTCCTGCCTGCAGACCGACGACAACGGCGTGTGCATCAACAGCTTCAACTACACGCCCACCGGTTCGGAAAAACTCGCCGAGCTCTATTACCGCTACCGCATCAGCAAGCAGTTCGAGCTGTCGCCGAATTTCCAGTACATCGCCCGGCTCGGCGGCAACGTCGATGCGAGCAACGTAAGGATCGTCGGCCTGCGCGCCCAGCTTGCCTTCTGATATCGATCGACAAGGAAGAATCATGACACTCTCCAAAGCCCTGCACTGGCTGGCCCACCCGGCCATCGTCGCCGCCCTGCTCATGCTCGCGGTACTGGCACCGGTGCAGGCGCAGGAGATACCAAGCTTCAACCTGCTGATCAAGGCCGGCCACTTCATCCCGGAAACGCTCGAGGTGCCGGCCAACACCAAGTTCCGCCTGCTGATCAAGAACGAGGGACCGGGCGCCGAGGAGTTCGAGAGCGTCGAGCTGAGAAAGGAAAAAGTGCTCGCCCCGGGCGCCTCGAGCTTCCTGATTTTCCAGCCGCTCAAACCCGGCAGCTACAAATTTTTCGGCGAGTTCCATCCGGAAACCGCGCAGGGGCGCATCGTCGCCAAGTAAGGAAACATGATGGGTAACGCACTGTTCGTCGTCTGGCGCGAAAGCATCGAAGCGATGCTGGTGATCGGCATTCTCTACGCTTGGCTCAAACGCAATCCGGCGCCCGGCGGGCTGCGCGCGCTGTGGCTCGGCGTCGGCAGCGGCGTCGGCCTCGCCGCCCTGCTCGGCTGGGCGATGCTCGCCGCGCAGGACGAACTTTCCGGACAGGCGCTCGAGTGGTTCCAGACCGCGATCCTGTTCGCCGCCGCCGCGCTGATCACGCAGATGGTGCTGTGGATGGCGCGCCACGGCCGCCACATGAAAGGCCAGCTCGAAGCCGGGCTGGCGCGCGCCGCCGAGCGCGGCAGCTGGCTCGGCATCGCGACGATCAGCGCGCTGGCGATCGCGCGCGAAGGCGCCGAAACGGTGATTTTCCTCTACGGACTCGGGCTTGAGCAAAGCGCGACCGGCAGCCTCGCGCTCGGCGCGCTGGTCGGCTTCGCCCTCGCCGGCCTGACCGCCTGGGCCGCCTCGCGCGGCCTGCGCTTTCTCGACCAGCGGCATTTTTTCCAGGTCACCGGCCTGCTCCTGCTGGTCTTCGCCGCCGCGCTGCTCGTTGCCGGCGCCGAGCGCCTGATCGGCATGGGCTGGCTGCCGACCTTGATCGAACCGCTGTGGGACAGTTCGCTGCTGCTCGACGACGCGACGCCAGGCGGCCGCCTGTTTGCCAGCCTGGTCGGCTACCGCGCGCAACCTTCGCTGATGCTGCTGCTGGTTTACGTCGGCTACTGGAGCGCGGTGACCTTCGCCCGGTCGCGGCTCATGCGCCGTGGCTGAGAACGCCGCCGGCGCGGACTGCGGCAGCACACCGCCCACCGCCCCCGAGCCGCACAGC
>JBAQRB010000318.1:0-10048 GCA_049295655.1 Rhodocyclaceae bacterium | reverse complement strand
ACGTATCGACCGACGAGGTCTACGGTTCGCTCGACGCGCTTGCTCCGCCGTTTGCCGAAACGCACCAGTACCAGCCGAACAGCCCATACTCGGCGTCGAAGGCCGCCTCCGACCACCTGGTGCGCGCCTATCACCACACCTACGGCATTCCGGTGCTGACGACCAACTGCTCGAACAACTACGGTCCCTATCACTTCCCGGAAAAACTGATTCCGCTGATCATCCACAACGCGCTCTCGGGCAAGCCCTTGCCGATCTACGGCGACGGCAGCAACGTGCGCGACTGGCTGTACGTCGGCGACCACTGCGCGGCGATCCGGCGCGTCCTCGCCGACGGGGTATCGGGCGAAACCTACAACGTCGGCGGCTGGAACGAGATGACCAATCTCGAGGTGGTGCACACGGTGTGCGACCTGCTCGATACGCTGTCGCCGCGCGCGGCGGGGTCGTACCGCGAGCAGATCACCTACGTCAGGGACCGCCCCGGCCACGACCGCCGTTACGCGATCGACGCGACGAAGCTCGAGCGCGAGCTCGGCTGGCGCCCGGCCGAGACCTTTGCGAGCGGCATCGCGAAGACCGTGCGCTGGTATCTCGATCACCCAGCGTGGGTGGCGAACGTGACGAGTGGCGCCTATCGGCAATGGACCGAAACCAACTACGCGGATCGCTCATGACGCCGATCCTGCTGTTCGGCAAGGACGGCCAGGTCGGCTGGCAATTGCAGCGCTCGCTGGCGCCGCTCGGCACGGTCAGCGCCGTCGGGCGGGAGCGGTGCGATCTTGCCGATCTGGATGGCCTGCGCCGCTTGGTTCGTGCCGAACGGCCGAAAATCATCGTCAATGCCGCCGCCTATACCGCGGTCGATAAGGCCGAGTCCGAGCCGGAACTGGCGGCAAGGATCAACGCCGAGGTACCGGGCGTGCTGGCCGAGGAAGCGAAAAAGCTCGGCGCCCTGCTGGTCCATTATTCGACTGACTATGTCTTCGACGGTCGCAAGTCCACGCCCTACGTCGAAACCGATACGCCGAACCCGGCGTCGGTCTATGGCCGCAGCAAGCTGGCCGGCGAGCAGGCGATTGCCGCTGTCGGCTGCCGGGCGCTGATTTTCCGAACGAGCTGGGTGTTCGGCGCGCGCGGCAACAATTTCGTCAAGACCATCCTGCGCCTGGCCGGCGAGGGGCGTGCGCTGCGCATCATCGACGACCAGGTCGGATCGCCGACGCCGGCCGCGCTGATTTCCGGCGTCACCGGGCTGGTCCTCGCCGCCGTGCGGCGGGGCGAGAACGCGCCGGAAGGCGCCCGCCTCTATCATCTGGCCGCGGCAAATCCGGTCAGCTGGTGCGGCTTCGCCCGGGCGATTGTCGACGATGCCCGCCGTACGCCGGGTTTTGGCGGCTTGCCGGCGCCCGAATCGATTGCCGCCATCGGCAGCGCCGACTACCCGCTGCCGGCGCCGCGCCCGGCCAATTCCCGCTTCGACTGCGCGCGTCTGGAAAGCGATTTCGGTCTCGAAATGCCCGACTGGCGCCCCTATCTGCAGCGCATGCTGCAACTGCTGGCGCTCAAGCAGGGCAACGGCTACTGATCTTCGCAGTTTATCGGGGAGGTATCGCAATGCGCTTGAAGCCTCTGTATCAAGCACTGCTGCTCGCCACCGTGGCGACGGCCAGCGTGCCGCTTTCCGCCGCCGAACCGTTGCCCTTGCTGCTGGCCGGAACTGAACAGGGGCAGGCCGACGTTGCGCGCTATCTGGTCAGCGAAAAGCTCGACGGCGTGCGCACCTTCTGGGATGGAAAACGCCTGCAGACGCGCAACGGAAATCCGCTCAATGCGCCGGACTGGTTCGTCGCAGGTTTTCCGGCGCAGGCGCTCGATGGCGAATTGTGGATCGGGCGCGGCCAGTTCGACCGGCTGTCGGCTACGGTGCGCCGGCAGGTGCCGGACGACGCCGAGTGGCGCGCGGTGCGCTACTTGGTCTTCGAACTGCCGCAGGCGCCCGGGATTTTTCGCGAGCGGGCGCAGGCCTTGCGAAGCCTGGTGGCCGAAGCCGGCGTTCCCTGGCTGCAGGCGGTCGAGCAGTTCGAGGTCGCGAACCGTCAGGCGCTCGAGCGAAAACTCGATGAAATTCTCCGGGTCGGCGGCGAGGGCCTGATGCTGCACCGCGCCGATGCGCTGTACATGACCGGGCGCAGCGACGTTCTGCTGAAACTGAAGGCGTGGCACGACGCCGAGGCGACGGTGATTGCTCACCGGCCGGGCAAGGGAAAATATGAAGGCATGCTCGGTGCGCTGCGCGTGCGCACCGCTGACGGCATCGAGTTCATGCTGGGGACCGGACTGAGCGAAGCGAATCGCCGCAACCCGCCGCCAGTCGGTACACTGGTCACCTATCGCTATCGGGAATTGACCCCGCGCGGGCTGCCGCGATTCGCCAGTTTTCTGCGTGTGCGCGAACTGTAATCGCTTAACGTTTTCAAGCAACGAGTGAATCACGAGGACTTGATAGCCATGCGTCTGACCGATGAGCAAATTCAGCTGATTCGCCAACTTGCCAGTCAATTGGCGGGACGTCATTCGTCCGTGCGGGTGTTCGGCTCCAGGCTCGACGATAGCGCGCATGGGGGCGATCTTGATTTGATGGTCGAGTTATCGGAACCGGTAAGCAACCCGGCGTTTTTGGCAGCGCAGATGTCCGCACGCGTGTCGCGTGCGATGCACGGGCGCAGGGTGGATGTGCTGCTCTGCGCACCCAATCTGATGCGTCTGCCTATTCACGACGTAGCCTTCAGGGAAGGGGAATTGCTATGACTTTGGATCGGACAATCGCGCTGCGTCTGCAGTTTCTGGTTCGGGTCGTGCGCAAGGAGGCCAAACACCTCGGCAGCACGGATCAGCGCCTGTTTGCCGGCCCATTTACCGTGGAGCAAGCAATTCGGCTTGAAGAAGACGCTGATCTGGCCGAGCGGGTGGAAGCCTTTGTCGGGAGGTTTGGCCGCTTGCAGGATACGGTGGGCGACAAGCTCTTGCCCCTGTTTCTTGTCGCGCTGGGCGAAAAATCGGCTGCCGCCATTGATAACCTCGATCGTGCCGAACGCCTCGGACTGCTTGCGTCGGTTGATGGGTGGATGACCATGCGCAAGCTGCGCAACCAGATGGTTCATGAATACGTCGAAGACCCTGCGGTTCTTGCCAGTGCCTTGCAAACCGGTCACGATTTTGTCCCGGAACTGATCGCTGTGGCCAACCATATCTGTACCGAAATCGCGCAGCGCGGCTGGGCATGATCCGACGTGCTGGGCAGTACAGCACTTTCTGAAGTCCCGCTGTGGCGGGCAGAAACCACATTGGAATTACGGAGATCAACAAGTGGCAACAATCAAACGCAAAGGCATCATCCTCGCCGGCGGCTCCGGTACGCGCCTCTATCCGGCGACGCAGGTCGTATCGAAGCAGCTGCTGCCGATCTTCGACAAGCCGATGATCTATTACCCGCTGAGCACGCTGCTGCTGGCGGGGATCAGGGACATCCTGATCATTTCGACGCCGCAGGATACGCCGCGCTTCGAGCAACTGCTCGGCGACGGCAGCCAGTGGGGGATCAGTCTGAGCTATGCCGTACAGCCGTCGCCGGACGGTTTGGCGCAGGCTTTCCTGATCGGTGAGCAATTCATCGGCAACGACCTGTCGGCGCTGGTTCTCGGCGACAACGTGTTCTACGGGCACGACTTCGCGACCTTGCTGCAAGGCGCCGACCGGCAGGAGGCCGGAGCGACAGTTTTTGCCTACGCGGTCAATGACCCGGAGCGCTATGGCGTCGTCGAGTTCGATGCGCAGGGGCGGGCGATCAGCCTCGAAGAAAAGCCCGCCGCACCGAAATCGCGTTATGCCGTGACCGGGCTTTATTTCTACGACCGGGATGTCGTCGCGCTCGCCAAAACGATCAAACCCTCGCCACGCGGCGAGCTCGAAATCACCGACCTCAATCGCCTCTACCTCGAGCAGGGGCGGCTCAACGTCGAAACCATGGGCCGCGGCTATGCCTGGCTGGATACCGGGACGCACGAATCGATGCTCGAAGCCAGCCAGTTCATCCAGACCATCGAAAAACGGCAGGGGTTGAAAGTGGCGGCGCCTGAAGAAATCGCCTGGCGCCACGGCTGGATCGACGACGCGAAGCTCGAGCAGCTGGCGCAGTCTCTGGCCAAGTCGGGCTACGGTCAGTATCTGCTCGGTTTGCTCAACGAGCGGGTATTCTGATGAAGGCGACGCCGCTGGCCATTGCCGATGTGATGCTGCTTGAGCCGAAGGTTTTCGGCGACGATCGCGGCTTTTTTTACGAAAGCTTCAACCAGCAGGCATTCAATCAGGCGATCGGTCGCGAGGTGCGTTTCGTCCAGGACAATCATTCAAAAAGCGCGAAAAATGTGCTGCGCGGGCTGCACTATCAGCTGCCGCCGAAAGCCCAGGGCAAGCTGGTGCGCGTGGTGGCGGGCGAGGTCTTCGATGTCGCCGTCGATATTCGCCGGGGTTCGCCGACCTTCGGGTGCTGGGTCGGCGAAGTGCTGTCCGCCGAGAACAGGCGGCAATTGTGGATACCCGCCGGGCTGGCGCACGGTTTTCTGGTGCTCAGCGATTCCGCGGAATTCCTCTACAAGGCAAGCGACTACTACGCGCCGGAACTGGAACGCTGCATCGCCTGGAACGATCCTGCGCTGGCGATTTCCTGGCGCCTTGACGGGCCGCCGAGCCTCTCGGGGAAAGATGCCGCAGCCCCGTTGCTGGCAGCGGCCGTTTTCTAGCCGGACACGCGGCAACGCCCGAAGCATTGCAGCGGCATCTTTTCCGAAGGGCTATAATTTGCGGTCTCTAAACCTTGGCATGCATTGGTCGGCGCTTGTTGGCCGGTTAGGCAAAAACACTCAATGAATCCACATCTCATTCGTCCCGTCTTGTTGTGCGGAGGGTCCGGTACGCGCTTGTGGCCGCTTTCGCGTACCCATTTCCCGAAGCAGTTTCTCCGGCTGGCCGATGATTTCTCGCTGCTTCAGAATACCTTGCGCCGGCTGGAGGGCTTTGCCGGACAGGGGCGCTCGATTGCGGTGGCGAACGAAAATCACCGCTTTCTTCTCGCCGAACAGCTCCACGAGATGGGCTTGCAGGCAGACATCCTGCTTGAGCCCGCAGCCCGCAACACTGCGCCCGCGGTTGCGGCGGCGGCGCTGCACGCGCTTGGCCAGGCCGGCGGGGAGGATTCGCCGCTTCTGCTGGTGCTGCCTTCCGATCATGTGATTGCCGATGTGGCGGCGTTCCAGCAGGCGATCCAGGCGGCAATCGTGCATGCGCAGGCGGGGGCGCTGGTGACTTTCGGCATCGTGCCGACCCGGCCCGAAACCGGTTACGGTTATGTCCGGCGCGGACAGCCGGTGAGCGGGGGCTTTGCCCTTGATCGCTTCGTCGAGAAGCCCGACGTGAAAACGGCCCAGGCCTATCTCGATTCGGGCGACTATCTGTGGAACAGCGGCATGTTCCTGTTTCGCGCCGATGTCTACATCGATGCGCTCGAACGCTTCGTTCCGGAGATTCGTCGTTGCGTGGCGGCCGCCCTGGAGAATGCCCGCTCCGATCTCGATTTCGTCCGCCTGGAGGCTAGCGATTTTGCTGCCAGCCCTTCCGATTCCATCGACTATGCGGTCATGGAGAAGGTCGACAACGGCGTGGTCATTCCGCTCGACGCCGGCTGGAACGATATCGGCGCCTGGGATGCGCTGGCTTCCCTGGGGCAGCCGGACGCAGCAGGCAATACCGTGCATGGCGACGTGCTGAACATCGACACCTTCGATTCGGTTGTTTTTGCCCAGGGCCGGCTGGTTGCGGCCGTCGGGGTGCGCGATCTGGTCGTCGTCGCCACACCGGACGCCGTTCTCGTGGCGGACCGGAACAATGCGCAGGACGTCAAGAAAGTGGTCGAGGCGTTGAAGCTGACCGCGCGCAAGGAAACGGAGTTCCAGCACGTCGTGCATCGCCCCTGGGGCAGCTACGAAGGTCTGGCGCACGGCTCGCGCTACCAGGTCAAGCGGATCCTGGTGAAGCCCGGCGCCAGCCTCAGTTTGCAGAAGCACCACCATCGAGCGGAGCACTGGATTGTGGTCAAGGGAACCGCAAAGATCGTGCGCGGTGATGACGAATTGCTGCTTTCCGAAAATCAATCGACCTACATTCCGCTGGGCGTCGTCCATCGCCTGGAAAACCCAGGTCGCATCGATCTTGAAATGATCGAGGTCCAGTCCGGCAGCTATCTGGGCGAAGACGACATCGTCCGCCTTGAAGACAATTACGGGCGGTGATGTTCAGCAGATCGCTGAGAATCCGATTTCAATCCGCGCCGCAAGGTTTTTCAGGCTGCGCCCGGTCGCTGTCGCGGTCCCTTCTTTGCGGCCTGAAACGCCATCGGCGCCGGTTCTTTGGGTGTTTCCGATTGAAGTTCACAACCTGCTGAATATTTGATCATGAGCACCTACGCAACGCTGCGAGAAAAACTCCGGTGCGAGCCGAAATCCTGGCTGATCACGGGTGCGGCCGGCTTCATCGGCAGCAATCTGCTCGAAACCTTGCTCGCGTTGAACCAGCGCGTCGTCGGGCTGGACAACTTTTCAACCGGCCATCAAGCCAACCTCGATGAGGTGCGCTCGCTGCTTAACCCCGAGCAATGGCGCCGCTTTTCCTTCATGCCAGGCGATATCCGCAACATGGACGATTGCCGGATGGCGTGCCAAGGCATCGATTACGTTCTTCATCAGGCCGCCTTGGGTTCCGTTCCGCGCAGCATCGAGGACCCCGTTGCCACCAACCAGAACAACATTGACGGTTTCCTGAACATGCTGGTCGCTGCGCGCGATGCCCGCGTCAGTCGCTTCGTCTATGCCGCCAGCAGCTCCACCTACGGCGATCTCCCCGATCTGCCCAAGACTGAAGACAAGATTGGCAAGCCCCTTTCTCCCTACGCCGTGAGCAAGCTGGTCAACGAACTCTATGCCGATATTTTTGCAAGGGCGTACGGTTTCAAAAGCATCGGATTGAGATACTTCAACGTCTTTGGCCGCCGGCAGGATCCCGAGGGGGCTTACGCGGCGGTGATTCCCCGGTGGGCGATCGCCTTGCTCCGGGGGCATCCGGTCGAGATCAACGGCGACGGCGAAACCAGCCGGGATTTTTGTTACGTGGATAACGCAGTCCAGGCCAATTTGCTGGCAGCGACCGTTGCCGACCCATCGGCGCTCAATCAGGTTTATAACGTTGCCGTTGGCGAGAGCACCACGCTGAACGAACTGCTGCGCGCCATTGCAAGCGAGCTGCGCACAATTCAACCCGTCCCGGCAGCGCAAATCATCTCCCGCGATTTCAGGGCTGGCGATATCCGGCACTCGTTGGCCGACATCGGCAAAGCCGGCAAGCTCCTCGGTTATCAGCCATCCCATCGTGTTCGCCAGGGGCTGGCCGCAAGCATGGACTGGTATGTCAAGAGCAATGCCTGAGCCGGAAATCGTTGTGCCCTGCGCTGCCGCCCCTGATCGTTCGCTCTTGTCGCTACCGTCCGCTGCATGAGGAAGCAGCTTGCGATCATCTCGTTCCTGACCGCAGCTTCCCAACTGGCTGCTTTCCTGAAGCTCTGGTTTGCCGCGCGGATCTTTGGCACAGAAATAGCCACAGCTCATCTAGTTAGGGGTGCCGATAAAAATATGCAGAAGGTTTCCTGAATGAAAATAATTGAACGTATTGGGAATCTGCTTCACCGTATTTCCTGGATGAGCAGATTGACCGGAAGCAAATGGTCGGCGCTGCTATTTTGGCTGTCGGCGTCCCGCAATATTGGCCACCTTGGACAAGGAAGGTATCAGGGGGCAGATATTGTCTTTCGTGGTTTGGATACGATGGCTCTCAAGGAGGTGCTTGTCGATGAAGAGTACGCTAAGGTTATCGAGCGTATCGCGACATACAGTTCGCCAGTCGTACTCGATGTTGGCGCTCATATCGGTCTCTTTTCCTTGGCCGTTCTTAAGGCTGTGTCAACCGCAAGAGTGTTGTCTGTCGAGGCCGATGCGCTTACCTACGAAATCCTGAGTTGTAACGTCGCAAGCCTATGCGCTCATGGCGCAGTTTGGGAGGCGATCAATGCCGCCGGCTGGGATGAAGATGACAAACAATTGTGCTTCGATGGTGGGGGTCCCAGTATGAGCCATCGAGTCAGCAGCAGCGGGAAGTCCGTTGTGACGTCCGTGACATTAAAGACGCTTGTAAATCAATTGCTTGAAAAATATGCAGCCATTGATTTGCTAAAGGTTGATATCGAAGGGAGTGAAGAGGCTTTCCTCTGTGCTGTACCCGACATGCTTCGCCATGTACGCGTCGTCGTTGTGGAATTGCACCCGCTCTTGTGCAATGTGGATAGGGTTCGTGCGGTATTGGGCCAAGTTTATAGAACCGTGGAGGAAATCCAAGACCGGGTATCGGCCAAGCCCCTCCTGATGTGCTACTGAGCCTGCGTCAGAGATTTCAATGCTCCGCTCTCTTATATCCGCCACTCCAGGGCGCTTGCACTTGTATAAGGGAGTGGCATCGTTGTTCATGCTCCGCCTCCTCCAGTTAGCGATGGGGCTTGCAGCAACTTATTTTCTTGCGCGTTCTATGAGCAAGGAGGCGTTCGGTGAATACAACGCGGCACTCAATGCCATCGGAATTGTTGGCGTGACTGCGTTGACGGGCTTGAATAACTCCTTGATGCAGGCAGTAGCACGCGGGCACCTTGGGACATTCAGGGCCGTAGTTCCAATTGCTTTTGGTGGTAGTTGTCTAGGGGGGGGGCTGTTGGCAATCGGTGGGTGGTACCTCGCTGACGCCAGTGTGACCTTGGCCAGTGGCTATCTCTTCGCGGCGCTTCTGTTTCCCTTTGCGCATGGGCTGACGCAATGGAAAAGCATGGTGGTTGGGCAGGAACGTTTTACAAGTCTGCTTTATTACGACGGTGGGAGCAGTGTTCTCACCTACGGACTTGTCATCCTCTCCGTATTGTATTGGCCAGGGGAATACATTTTCCCCATTATCATGACCTTGCTGGTGCCCGCCCTATACAATATTGTCCTCACTGCAATTGAATACAGGAAGGTTCCGAGGGATGCATGTGTCGAGGCGCAGAACGTCCGTTATGGAATAAGAACAACCTTGTATTCCGGCTTAGGGGCGATTGGTGCGAATGTTGATCGCATTTTGCTGTTCTGGTTCATGTCTCCTGTTGCGTTGGCGCTTTTTGTTGCCGCTGGGCGTATTCCGGACTTGCTGTCGGCAGCCATGCAGGATGTTGCCGCCGTCATTGCTCCGCGCTTGGCAAAACACGAAAATTATACGAAGCGGGTTGATTGGATATTTTCACTTATTTCCATGTGCTATGGCGTGGCGACTATCGCGCTGGCGTTTCTGGGAATTCCTGTATTGCTGCCATTGCTCTTCGGCAGCAATTATGTTGATGCCGTTCCATACGCCCAAGCGCTAACGTGTTCAATTGCAATTGGAACACTCGCGAATTTTCGTTTTCGCTATATCCGTTCACGAATTGATGAGCGTGGATTTCGTGACATAACGCTGGTGTCGAGCGCTGTACGCGTGGTTGCATTCTTGGTGTTGGTGCCGCCATTTGGCATCGTCGGGGCAGTGGTGGCAATGTTCATCTACCGTCTGTCCCTGGTTTTGATTGTTCGTACCGTGATCAAACGTCACTATGCCGTATAACGAGGGTTTTTTATTTTCGAACCAAGGGTGGCGCTTGTTTCTCGTTTGTCTCCGTGAGAAACGTATCCGATTGTCTAGGGTTTGTGAGGGTGCAATTTGAAGCTTTTGTACACACTCCGATTTCCCCTTCGCGCGGTTTGGCCGAGATACATGCGGATTTTTCGGGGATGCGACGAGTTAAGTGTTCTGAGATCCTTGGAATATGAGCTACTCGATGGTCTAAGTTTGTCCGGTCGGCTACTCGATTTCGGGGGGGGGGATAATG
>JBAQRB010000317.1:0-6530 GCA_049295655.1 Rhodocyclaceae bacterium | reverse complement strand
GACCTGCTCGCCGTCATCACCGACCTCTTTGCGGCGCCCGACATCGCCGGCCGCGCCGCCGCCTTCCAACAACTTTTCGGGGAATCCCATGAGCTCACGCAACCAGCAGCTGTTTGAACGCGCCCAGCGCCACATCCCGGGCGGCGTCAATTCGCCGGTCCGCGCCTTCCGTTCGGTCGGCGGCGTCCCGCGCTTCTTCGTCGAAGGAAAGGGGCCGCGCGTTACCGACGCCGACGGCCAGGTCTTCCTCGACTACGTCGGCTCGTGGGGGCCGCTGATCCTCGGCCACGCGCATCCCGACGTGATCCGCGCGGTGCAGGAAACGGCGGCTCGGGGCCTCTCGTTCGGCGCGCCGACCGAGCTCGAAATCGACTTGGCCGACCAGCTCTGCGACCTGCTGCCCTCGCTCGACATGGTTCGTCTGGTCAGCTCCGGCACCGAGGCGACGATGAGCGCCATCCGTCTGGCGCGCGGCTATACCGGGCGCGACCTGCTGATCAAGTTCGAGGGCTGCTACCACGGCCATTCCGACAGCCTGCTGGTGAAGGCCGGTTCGGGCCTGCTGACTTTCGGCAACCCGAGCTCGGGCGGCGTCCCGGCCGATTTCACCAAACACACGCTGGTGCTCGACTACAACGACGCGGCGCAGCTCGAAGCGGCGTTCGCCGAACACGGCGCGCGCATCGCGGCGGTGATCGTCGAGCCGGTGGTCGGCAACATGAACCTGATCGCGCCGCAGCCGGCCTTCCTCAAGGCGATGCGCGAGCAATGCACGAAGCACGGCGCGGTCCTGATCTTCGACGAGGTGATGACCGGCTTCCGCGTCGGCGCCCAGTGCGCGCAGGGCTACTACGGCATCACGCCGGACCTCACGACGCTCGGCAAGGTGATCGGCGGCGGCATGCCGCTCGGCGCCTTCGGCGGCAAGCGCGAGATCATGGAACAGATCGCGCCGCTCGGCCCGGTCTATCAGGCCGGCACGCTGTCGGGCAACCCGGTCGCCGTGGCGGCCGGCCTGGCGACGCTGAAACTCGTGCAGCAACCCGGCTTCTACGAGTCGCTGACGCTGCGCACCGAGCAGCTGTGCAATGGATTGACGGCCGCCGCCGCGCAACACGGTGTCGCGTTCTCGGCACAAGCGGTCGGCGGCATGTTCGGCCTCTACTTCCGCGCCAGCTGCCCGCAGACCTACGCCGAAGTGATGGAATGCGACAAGGAAGCCTTCAACCGCTTCTTCCACGCCATGCTCGACGCCGGCCACTACTTCGCGCCGTCGGCCTTCGAGGCGGGCTTCGTTTCGGCGGCGCACAGCGAGGCCGACATCGCGGCCACCGTCGCCGCCGCCGAGGCGATTTTCAAGGCCTGGTAAGACGCTCGGGGCTGCGGAGCGCTGCTCCGCAAGCACCTTTGCCGATTTTCGCTGCCTGCCGGGGCAAAGCGCCGGCGCGCGCCGTCAATCCTGCGTTGGCGCGATCGCTTCTCCGGCGGGGGCGGCAGCTTCCTGTCTGGCCATGATCGGCATCCTGCCGCCTTCATCTGATGTCGTTGTCGGGGCCGCCGACGCATCCTCCAGCGAACGCATTTCGAGCTGGCTGTTCTCAGCGACCGGCCGGCTGGCGGCCGGCGCATTGGGGTCCTCGCCACTCAGCGCCAGCGCCATCTTGTCGCCCATCTCTTTCTTCTGGGCGATCTCGCCGATCAACTGGAGCCTTTCCTCGTCGAATACGAAAGCGTTTTGCGCAAAGGCATTGGAAGCAAGCTTGTAATGCAGCGTGAAGGCGGCGACCGGATCGGCGCCCAATGCCGCCATCCGGTCGAAGGCCCACTGGTCCGCCATGTAAAACCCGGTTCCCGCGACCCATGAAATGCCGCTCAGGCTGTTCTTGAAAATCGCCGAGGCCTTGATCGAATCGATGGCGACTTCCTGCGCCTGTTGCTTGAGCAGGGTTTGCGCCGACTCGATCATTTTCCGGCGCATGCTGTCGGCAACCTGCTGGGCGAGTGCCTTGGCCGCTGCCTGCGCCGCGGCCTGCGCGGCCACGTTCCCCGCCGCGGTCGCCGTGCTGGCGGCCACCGTATTGGCCGCGCTGGCCAGCGCGCCGACGCTGCTCGCGACGCTGGCAACCTTGATCGCGGCTTTCGTGAATTTCAGCCCGTAGTGGTAGAGCTTCATCCGTGCGCCGGCTTCTTCCGACAATCCCTGCGTCCACAGCACGACCCATAGCGCTTCGTCCGGGGTCAGCGTCTGCGTAAAGACTGAGAGGGGGTGCATGGACTTCAGCCAGTGGTATTCCTGCCCGACGTCGCTTTCCGGCGGCGTGATCTCGACATGGCCGCGGCAGACTTTGACGGGGCTGATCCTGACCGTCCTTCCGCCGGCCAGCTTCACGTCGAACGGATCGCCGCTATCGCGCAGATCCGTCAGCTCCTCGTGCATTTTCTCCGTGTTCTCCCGCTTGTAGCCGTTGAGTTCCTCGATCTTGTCGCCCACCGCCAGGCCGCAGCTGTTGGTTGCGGCAATCACCGACAGGCGCTCGTCTACTGCCAGTCCACGCACCCAGGCGATCTTTTTTTCCTTCGGCAGGTCGTAGGAACTGGCCACGGCAAACGGGAGTTCCCACTGCGTATCGCAATCCTTGTCCGCCAGCAGCGCCGTCTTGACGATGCTCGGCCGCAGCGCTTCGTGTCCCTTGCCAAACAGGCGTATCTCGCTCAACAGCTGCTCGTCGACCGGGCTTCCGTCATCGACCGTATAGACCGGTGTCGCACAGCCGGTGACCAGGAGAAGGGCTGCGGAAATGGCGGCCAGGCGCAATGGGTCAAGCCAGGCGAAAAGGCCGTGCCCGGCCGTGGTTCTGGATTCGTAGGAGGTCATGGAGGGGGCTGCAGGCTGGGGAGGCGTCAATCCGCCAATTGATCTTCAAATGCCGGCTGGAATATGTTTCTGTTTCCGGCGAGCGCGTTCATCGAATTGCATAAAAATGCGCATGAGATGATACAGGCTGCCGGAAATTTATTCTCGGTTTGGAATAAATAGATGAGAAATGGTTCGGGTTGGGCGAGCCGCTGGTCGCACCCTACCGTGCCGGGTCACGGACGATGCAGTGCGCGCGAGATTGCCGGGGCATGCCCGGAGAGTGGCGTATTTGCTGCCTCGCAGGGCATCGCACGGCTGTGTTCCTGCACCTCCGGCTCAGGCGTGCAGCTTTGGCCCGCCATGCAGTTTCAGGCCAAGAGCGTGCATTACCTTGAGAATCGTCGCGAAGCTCGGGTTGCCTTCGCTGGAGAGCGCGGTATACAGTCCGTCACGCGACAGCCCGGTATCCTTGGCCAGTTGGGTCATGCCGCGTGCGCGCGAAATGTCGTTGAGTGCCGCGCGGATCAGACTGCCGTCGCCCGGATCCTCTTCGGTACAGGCCGCGAAATATAGGGCGATGTCCTCTTCCGTTTTCAGGTCATCCGCCGCATCCCAGCGTGAAAATTTTTCTGTCATGATCTACGCCTTCCAGTTTTTCGCAATATCCATCGCCAAGGCAATGTCGGCAGCCTGTGTGCTTTTGTCGCCCCCCGTCAGCAAGACCAGCACCACCAAGCCACAACGTTTGAAATACACCCGGTAGCCGGGGCCGTAATCAATTCGCAGCTCCGAAATTCCCTGGCCAACGGGCTTGACGTCGCCCGGATTTCCCTTCGGACAGACGGCGAATGCGGGCGTTGATCCTGGCCAATGCCTGCCGATCCTTGAATCCGGCCCGCCAGAGCCGGAAACAGTCGCTTTGGATGATTTCAAACATGCCTTGATCGTAGGTTATGGCCTACAGTCATGTCAAGGCGGTCGGCGCCAGTCAGAGAGTGAGCGTCATGCGGCGCTTATCCGTCAGATGCCAGAGAGTGGCGTATTTGCTGCCTCTCAGGGCAGCGGCCGGCCGGCGGCGCTACTTCGGCAGCCCGCTTTTTTCGATCCGCTTGCGCGCGCCCTGGCGCTCGAAGTGGCGTAGGGCGAGGTAGGTGGTCCAGCCGACGGCCATCATGCCGGCGGTGAACACGCCGTAGGCGACGGGCCAGGAGACGCCCTGCGTCATCATCGAGAACTCCGACATGCCGCCGATCCCGGCGAGGATGTTGATCGGCATGAAGATGACGCTGATCGTCGTCAGTTTCGAGACGCGCTGGTTCTGGTTGATGTTGATGAAGCCGACCGTGGCGTCCATCAGGAAGTTGATCTTGCCGAACAGGAACGAGGTGTGGCCGTCGAGCGATTCGATGTCGCGCAGGATCTGCCGCGCATCTTCCTGCTGGTCGGCGGTCAGGAACTTGCCGCGCATGAGAAACGACAGCGCGCGGCGGTTGTCGAGAACGTTGCGCCGGATGCGGCCGTTCAGGTCCTCGCCGCGGGCGATTTCCGAGAGGATCAGCGCCGCTTCGTCGTCGGGGAGGCGCGGGTTGAGCACCTTCTTGCCGGCGACTTCGAGGTCGGCATAGACGTCTTCGAGCGCATCGGCCGAGTATTCGCCGTCGGCCGCGTAGAGGTCGAGCAGCACGTCGGTGCCGTCGGTCACGTAGCCGGGCTGGGTCCGCGCGCGCAGGCGCTGCAGGCGGAAGGACGGGAGCTCTTCGGCACGCACCGAGAAGAGGACGTCGTTGTGCAGGATGAAGGCGACCGCGACGTTGCGCGACTCGGTCTGCAGGTCGAGCAGGAAGTCCGAGTGCAGGTGGATCTCGCCGTTGTCCTCGACATAGAAGCGGGCGCTGGCCTCGAGGTCGGTCAGGCTGCCGGGGTCGGGCAGCTGGACGTCGAAGAAGCTGCCGACCCAGTTGCGGATCTCGGGGGTCGGCGCGACCAGGTCGACCCAGATCGGCTTGAGGTTCTTCAGGTCGTCCGGGCCTTCGACGACGGTCTGGCTCAGTCGCCCGTTGCGCAGTTCGAAGGCGTTGACGGTGGTTTTTTCGTTGCGGTGGTGGCCGTCGCCGATCAGCTCCTGGCGCACTTCGTCGGACAGGATTTCGAGAATCCGCTCGCCGCGTTCTTCCTTGACCTCGTTCCAGGCCAGCAGGCGCTCGTCGGGCGGCAGTGCGGCAAGAATGTAGGCGACTTCGGCCGGCAGCATGCGTTCGAGCTTGTGGCGCAGTTCGTTCAGGCGCTGCTTATGGACCAGTTCCTCGACGAGCTCCTGGCGCGGCATTTCCTGGCGATGCACCAGGTCCTCGATCAGCTTTTGGCGGGCGAGCAGCGAGCGTACCTCGGCAAGGCGGCCGAGCAGAATTTCGGCGTCGGTCAGCTTGATGTCTTCGCTCATCGTTCAGGCTCGCTTGTCTGTCGGGGGCTTCGCGGAATCCGGTCGGCGTGGTGCAGTGCGGAAAGAGGCCCCGCATTCTAGCACCGGCCAACTGACGCGGGACGGACAATCGCTGCGGGTTTCCGGGGAACGGCGCGAGAATTTCAGGGCAGTTCGGCCGACGGCATGCGGGCGAGGATGACGCCGGCTTTGCGGGCGAGACCCGGCGCGCCGCGGTTGCGGTCGTAGAAGCGCGGGTTGGGCACCATGCCGGCCAGCCGCGCCGCCTGCTCGGGACTCAGCTGGCTTGCTGCGCTGCCGTAATAATGGCGCGCCGCGGCTTCGGCGCCGAACACGCCGTTGCCCCATTCGATGACGTTGAGATAGACCTCGAGGATGCGCTGCTTGCTCCAGACGGCTTCGAGCATCAGCGTGATCAGCGCTTCTTCGGCCTTGCGCCACGGCGTTTTCGACGGGCTCAGGAAAAGGTTCTTGGCGAGTTGCTGCGAGATCGTCGATCCGCCGGCGACGACGCGGCCCTTCTTCTGGTTCTTCTCGATGGCTTTCTGGATGCCTTCCCAGTCGAAGCCTTCGTGGTCGACGAATTTCGCGTCTTCCGAAGCGACGATGGCGCGCTTCAGGTGCGGCGAGATCTTTTCGTAGCCGACCCATTGCTTCTTGAGCTGCGCCTGCGGGTCCTTGGCCTGCAGTTCGCCGAGGCGGATTTCCATGAAGCGCGTGGTATCGGGATTGACCCAGTTCCACCACAGCACCCAGCCGAACAGCCAGAACTGGTAGAGCAGCAGGAAAGCGATCAGGCCCAGCGTCGCGCGTTTGAGCCAGCGTCCGAGCCGCTGCATGGCCGGGACGGCCGTCAAAGCGTGCGCAACAGCGTCATGACCGGCGCGCCGTCGGGGCGGACGCCGCGCCAGACGAAGAAGGCCTCGGCGGCCTGCTCGACGAGCATGCCGAGGCCGTCGGCGAGTCGCGCTGCGCCCTGGCTGCGCGCGAAGGCGAGGAAGGGCGTTTCGTTCTTGCCGTACATCATGTCGTAGGCCAGGCTGCCGCTGGCGAAAACGCCGGCCGGCAGCGGCGGCAGCTCGCCGCCGAGGCTGGCCGAGGTGGCGTTGATGACCAGGTCGAAGGGACGGCCGGCGAGTTTGGCAAGGTCGGCGTAGCTGCCGCCGACGACCGGGCCGAGTGCGGAAAAATGGGTGGCCAGCGCGTGCGCCTTGTCGGCGCTCCGGTTGGCGA
>JBAQRB010000316.1:0-22470 GCA_049295655.1 Rhodocyclaceae bacterium | reverse complement strand
CCACGTTTAACTCGGGGCATCTTTAATCTCCTTAAGCGTAAGGCAGCATGGCGCGAACCATGGCCTTGTCGGAGTCATGCACTCCGGTTGTGCCGCGCAGTTGACGCTTGGCCTTGGTGGTTTTCTTGGTCAGGATGTGGCGCTTGAACGCCTGTCCGCGCTTGATACGGCCACTTGCGCTGACCTTGAAGCGCTTTTTGGCGCCACTCTTGGTCTTCATTTTGGGCATTGGAATGCTCCTGTTCTAAACATGACAGCAGGTGTCCCCCGACGGGAGTACTTTCAACCTGATATCACTTATGGGTGCTACAACTGCCTGAAACAAATGCTACTTTTTCTTGTGCGGCGTCAGGATCATCACCATCTGACGACCTTCCATCTTGGGCATCTGCTCGACCATCGCGAATTCCTGGAGATCGGTCTTGATGCGCTCAATCTGGCGCATGCCGATTTCCTGGTGGGCCATTTCACGGCCGCGGAAGCGCAGGGTCACCTTGACCTTGTCTTCTTCCTGCAGGAAGCGCGTCATGTTGCGCAGCTTGATCTGATAGTCGTTTTCGTCGGTACCCGGACGGAACTTGACTTCCTTGACCTGAACCTGCTTCTGCTTGAGCTTCTGCTCGTGCTGCCGCTTCTGTTCCTGATACTTGAACTTGCCGAAGTCCATGATCCGGCAGACAGGTGGCTGCGCCATCGGGGCGATCTCAACCAGATCAACGCCCGCCTCTTCGGCCAGCTGCAATGCAGCCCTGACGCTGACGATCCCGAGCGGCTCGCCTTCTACACCTACGAGACGAATTTCTGGTGCGTTGATCTCTTCGTTAACGCGTTGCGCCTTTTGCAGTGCGATGGTCCCGCTCCTTGTTCTGACAAAAATTAAGCCGTGCCACTACGCGCGGCAACTTCAGAGAGAAGTCGCTCAATCAGGGCCTCGACAGGCATTTGCCCGAGATCCTGACCGCTGCGTGTACGCACGGCCACCAGACTGGCTGCCATTTCCTTGTCGCCAACGACGATCTGGTAGGGCAGCTTGTTCAAGCTATGTTCGCGTATTTTATAGGTAATTTTCTCGTTGCGCAAATCGCACTCGACGCGCAAGCCGGCCTGCCGTAGCGTTTTTGCAACATGCGCAGCGTAATCGCCCTGCTTTTCCGAGATATTCAGAACCACGACCTGCACCGGTGCCAGCCACAAAGGCATGGCGCCAGCATAGTTTTCGATCAGGATCCCGATGAAGCGCTCGAGCGAGCCGAGAATGGCGCGATGCAGCATCACCGGCACGTGGCGCTCGTTGTCCTCGCCAACGTATTCGGCCCCCAAGCGTTGCGGCAGCGCAAAATCCAGCTGCAGCGTGCCGCACTGCCAGACGCGACCGAGGCAATCCTTCAGCGAAAACTCGATCTTCGGGCCGTAGAAAGCCCCCTCGCCCGGCTGCAGATCGTACTTCAGCGCCTTGGCGTCGAGCGCCTGCGCCAGTGCCGCCTCGGCCTTGTCCCAAGCCTCGTCGGAACCGATCCGCTTCTCAGGACGGGTGGACAGCTTGACCAGGATGTCGGTAAAGCCGAAATCGGCGTAAACCCGTTGCAAGAGGTCGATGAAGGCCGAGGTTTCGGGCAGGATTTGCGCATCCATGCAGAAGATGTGCGCGTCGTCCTGGACGAAGCCACGCACGCGCATGATGCCGTGCAGCGCACCCGACGGCTCGTTGCGGTGGCACGAGCCGAATTCGGCGAGACGCAGCGGCAGATCGCGATAGCTGCGCAGGCCCTGATTGAAAATCTGGATATGCCCCGGACAGTTCATCGGCTTGACCGCGTAGTCGCGATGCTCGGAAGCCGTGGTGAACATGTGCTCGGCGTAATTCTGCCAGTGGCCCGAACGCTCCCACAGGGTGCGATCCATGACCATCGGCGTCTTCACTTCGCTGTAGCCGTGATCGTTGAGCACGCGGCGCATGTACTGCTCGATTTCCTGCCAGACCGTCCAGCCCTTCGGGTGCCAGAAGACCATGCCCGGCGCCTCTTCCTGCAGATGGAAGAGGTCAAGCTGGCGACCGAGCCGGCGGTGGTCGCGCTTCTCGGCCTCTTCGAGCATGTGCAGATAGGCGTCCTGATCTTCCTTCTTGAGCCAAGCCGTTCCGTAGATGCGCTGCAGCTGCTCGTTGCGATGATCGCCGCGCCAGTAGGCGCCGGCCACCTTCATCAGCTTGAAGACCTTGAGCCGCGCGGTCGACGGCACGTGCGGACCGCGGCACAGATCGATGAACTCGCCCTCGCGATAAAGCGAAACGTCCTCGCCGGCCGGAATGGCGTCGATCAACTCGGCCTTGTAGGCTTCGCCGATCGATTTGAAGAATGCAATCGCATCGTCGCGCTTCCAGACTTCACGGGTGATCGGGATATCGCGCTTGGCCAGCTCGGCCATGCGCTTTTCGATGGCCAGCAGATCTTCGGGCGTAAACGGACGCTTGTAGGCGAAATCGTAGTAAAAACCGTTTTCGATGGCCGGACCGATCGTCACCTGCGCTTCGGGAAACAGCTCCTTGACGGCATAAGCGAGCAGGTGCGCCGTGGAATGGCGGATGATATCGACGCTCTCGGCGTCTTTTTCCGTGACGATGCCGAGCTGAACGTCGGTTTCGATGCGGAACGAGGTATCGACCAGAACGCCGTCGACCTTGCCGGCCAACGCAGCGCGCGCCAGACCGGCGCCAATGCTTTGAGCGACTTCGGCAACCGTGACCGGCTGCGCGAATTCCCGTTGAGAGCCATCAGGCAGAGTAATGACCGGCATTTTCCGACCCCCGGAAACAAAAAAAAAAGCCAGAGACTCGCTCTGGCTTTTAAATGTTTGGTAGGCGCGATTGGACTCGAACCAACGACCCCCACCATGTCAAGGTGGTGCTCTAACCAGCTGAGCTACGCGCCTTCTTTGTCGCCTGAGCTGCTTGCGACATCAAAGAAGGCCGCATTATACGGGCGCTGCGCGGCAAGTCAAGCATTTGCCGGTTAAAAAGCGAATCAATTTTCCAAACCGGGAAAACAACCCTGCCGCAGCCGCTTCAAACCCCTGTTGAACGAGCTATCGAGCGTATCGATGGCGCCAGCCGCCCCGCCGGAACCTGAACGTTCTGGCTGCCGACCGCTTCAACCGATTTCTTGTGCGGTGGCTGCGGATGCCAGCCGAGGACGGCCAGCATGAAGAAGAAGCCGACGACGTAAGCCAGCGTCACGTGCCAGCCGTGACGCAGCCATTGCCCGGCTGAGCGGGCCTCCGGGTACATGCTGGCCAGCGCGACGCCGGCCGACGAGCCGAACCACAGCATCGAGCCGCCAAAGCCGACGGCATAGGCGAGAAAACCCCAGTCGAAACCGCCCTGACGCAAGGCCAGCGCGGTCAGCGGAATGTTGTCGAACACCGCGGAGACGAACCCCAGTGCCATCGCGCTCTGCCAGGAGGCGACGGGGAGTTGTTCGACCGGCATCATCGATGCGCAGGTGACCAGCGACAGCAGGAAAACCGAGCCCCGGATCGTATCCGGCAGCAATTCCCAGTCGTGGCGGCGCACCTTGACGGTCAGCGCGATGGCCGCCCAGAGGGCGACGCCGATGAAGGGAAACTTGTCGGCCAGATCGGAAAATTTCACATTGACCGTGATGTTGGCGCCGATCGCGAACAGCAGCATCAGCATGACGATGAACAAGCGTCCCCAATCGACCTTGGCGTGTTCGTGCCCGCCCTTGATCATCGGCGAATAGGCATGCTGCTGCCTGGCCGCGAAATAGGCCGTGATCAGCAAGGCAACGACGGCTGCCGCGTAGGCGTGAAAAACGACGCCGGGACTGATGCCGTCGATCCACATCATCGTGGTCGTCGTGTCGCCGACCACGGAACCCGCCCCGCCGGCATTCGATGCCGCGACGATGGCCGCCAGGAATCCGATGTGCACCCTGGCCTTGAACAGCTGGTGCGCCATGGCGCCGCCGATCAGCGCGGCCGCGATGTTGTCGAGGAAGCTGGAAATCACGAAAACCATGACCAGCAGGACAAAGCCTCCCTTCCAGTCGTCGGGAAGGAACCTCGGCAGAATCACCGGCACGTGGCTCTTCTCGAAATGTCGCGCGAGCAGGGCAAAGCCGGTCAACAGACAAAACAGGTTGGCCAGCGTCACCCACTCGTGCCCGAGGTGGCCGAAAAAGCCCATGATCCCGGCGCCGGTGTTGAAGCCGGTGAAGACGATCTTGTACAGGCTGATGCTCAGAAGCCCGGTCAGCGCGACCTGCAGCGTGGCGTTGTGAAACAGCGCAACGCCCAGCAGCGTCGCCGCGAAAAGGATGAAATCGACCGGAATTCCGGCAACGGTCGGCAAATTCCCGGCAGCAGAGGCCTGCAATGGAAACAGGGCAACCGGGAACAGGAAGCTCGGGATGGGGCGCATGGGGATATCTTTCGTCAGTTATTGTTCGACAAACGCCCGCTCGATGACGTAATCGCCCATTTCCCCGATACGCGGGGAAATTTTGAAGCCGAAGCCATCGAGCATTGCCGAGATTTCCTTCAACATCGCCGGGCTGCCGCAGATCATGCCGCGATCTGTTGCGGGGTCGAACGGCGCTTCGCCGATATCGGCAAACAGTTTACCGGATACGATCAGGTCGGTCTGGCGGCCTTCGTTGCGGAAAGGTTCGCGGGTAACCGTCGGATAATAGACCAGCTGTTCGCGGATCATCTCGCCGAGGTATTCGTGATCCCGGAGATCTTCCTCGATGTAGTCGTGATAGGCCAGCTCGTTGGTCCAGCGAACACCGTGGATCAGGATGATTTTCTCGAAACGCTCGTAGGTTTCCGGTTCGTGGATCAGGCTCATGAACGGCGCCAGCCCCGTCCCGGTGGCGAACATGAACAGGCGCTTGCCGGGCTTCAGGTCGCGCAGAACCAGCGTTCCCGTCGGCTTGCGGCTGATCAGCACCGGATCGCCGACCTTCAGGTGCTGCAGGCGCGAGGTCAACGGGCCGTTTTCGACCTTGATGCTGAAAAATTCCAGATGCTCTTCATGGCTGGCGCTGGCGATGCTGTAGGCACGGGTCAGCGGCCGGCCATCGACCTCGAGGCCGATCATGACGAACTGGCCGCTGACAAAGCGCAGGCTCGAGGCGCGCGTGCAACGGAAGGAAAAAAGCGTGTCGTTCCAGTGGTGGACGGATAAGACGGTCTCGGTGCTATAGGCGCTCATAAAGGCATTTCAGTAGAGTGGTTGAAACGATCAGGGTTGAAAACGGTAGCCGACGCCGATCTCGGTGACGATGTGCCGTGGCTGCGCGGGGGTGTCCTCGATCTTCTGCCGCAGATGGCCGACATAGACCCGCAGGTACTGGTGATTCCCGACCGCCTGTCCGCCCCACACCTGCGCGAGGAGGTGGCGATGCGTCAGCACCCGGCCGGGGTTGGCCGCCAGATAGACGAGCAGGCGATACTCGATCTGGGTCAGGTGGATCGTCTCGCCGTGGCGCGTCACGACCCGATTGACGCAGTCGATGACGTAGTCGGAAAACTGGATATTGGGTTCGGACGTCTGCTGGCCGGGCTGACGCCGGCGCAGCAAGGCGCGCACCCGGGCCAGCAATTCGGCGATGCCGAACGGCTTGGTCAGATAGTCGTCGGCACCGGCGTCGAGCGCATCGACCTTGCTGCCCTCCTCGCTGCGCGCCGACAGGATCAGAATCGGCGTCGCCGACCAGGCGCGGTAGTCGCGAATGAAATCGACGCCGTCCCGATCCGGCAGCCCGAGGTCGAGAATCACGAGGTCGGGGCGATGCGACGCCGCCTGCTCGGTCGCCCGGCTCGCGGTTCCGGCCTCGCAGACCTTGAAGCCCTCGCACTCGAGGGCGGTCGCGACGGCTTCCCGGATCTGCTGTTCGTCCTCGACGATCAGGATGGTTTCCATCTCGCTCACGCTGGCCGATCCATTTCTTCGAAACTGGGCGCCGGCTCGATCGGCAGGCGCACGCAAAAACAGCTGCCGCCGGCCGGCCGGTTCTCGGCAAAGATCTCGCCGCCGTGCGCCTCGACGATGGTCCTGGCGATCGACAGCCCGAGGCCGACGCCGGGGATCGCGGATTCCGCTCTGCCGCGCTGAAAGAGGTCGAAGATGCGGGACATGTTTTCCGCCGGGATCCCGCCCCCGGCATCGCACACGCTGATTTCCATCTGCTGGCCGACCTGCCTGACCGCGATGTCGACGGGGCGCTCGACCGGCGAATACTTGATCGCGTTTTCCACGAGATTCCACAGCACGCGTTCGATCAGGACGGCATCGATATTGATCGGCGGCAGGCGGCTCGCCACGTCGACCCGCACTTCGCGGTCCTGCCAATGGGTACGGACCTGCTGCATGGTCGCCCCGAGCACCTCTTCAACCGGCTGCCAGTCGGTATTGAGCTGGATTTTCCCGACGCTGAGCCTCGCCATGTCGAGCAGCTTGCTCATTTGCTGGCTGATTGAAAGCGCCTGATTCCGGATCGCCTCGAGCATCTGTTTTTGCCGTTCGGGCGCGGCTTTGCCGAGGGCGACGGTCTCGGCCATGCCGACCAGTGCCGTCAACGGGGTTCGCAGGTCGTGCGAGAGGGCGGACAGGATCGAGCTGCGCAAGGCTTCCGCAGCATGCTTGACCTCGGTTTCGCGCGCCTTCTCGGCGAAATGCGATCGTTCGAGGGCGACGGCCAGTACCGATGCGACGGTTTCGATGTACTCGACGGCATCCTGGGTTTTCAGCGCGGAAGAGCGCGCCTCGAAGCCGAGGACGCCCTGGATGCCGCTCGCGGCGGTCAGCGGAATCAAGGCGTAGAACCACCCCTGGCTGGTCGGGCTGGAGAGGAATTCCTTGCGCTCGGCGCACTGCTTGAGCAGTGCCGGATTCGCCGGCCCGCAGTCCGAATCGCAATCGCCGGAAAAAAACACCCGGATTTGCCGCGCCTGCAGCGCGCTGGCCAGGAACTCGCTGACCGCGTCGATCACCGCGTCCGGCGTCGGCGCGCCGGCCAGTTCCTGCGCCAGGCCGTAGAGCGTCGTGCTCTCGATCGACTTGCGGCCGGCGAAATCGGCGTGCTGTTTCAAGCGGGAAGTCAGGTGGCTGACGAGCAAAGCCACGACGAGCATGATGCCGGCCGCCAGCAGGTATTGGATTTCGGTGATGGCCAGCGAAAAATGCGGCGGAACAAAGACGTAGGCGTAGCACAAGGAGCCGAACAAAGCCGTCGCCACCGCCGGGCCGCGTCCGAAGCTGACGGCTATGACCACAACCCCCAGCACGTAAAGCAAGGCCACGTTCGACAGGTCGAGGAAATGGCGCAAGGGGCTGAGCGAGAGCGAGCCGAGCAAAGTCCCGGAAAAGGCCCAGAGGTAAGCCGCAAGGGGTGGAACGCGATGGGCCTGCGGAAAAGGATTCATAGCAGGCGATGCTACGAAATCGGGTATAAAAATGCCATCAAAAGACGGACGCCTGAACGCGTCGGTAGACCGCTGACGACGGCTTTTATCCATTTATCGCATAAGCAAATAAACAAACAGACTTTGTCGTTCTATCAGTCGTGGCTATAGTGAGCTCATCGTCCGGCTGGCGATCCGCCCGGCCCACAACGCAATGGAGCTCTCATGATCAAACTGACCCGCAAGCTGGCCGTCGTCCTGCTGGCTGCCGCATTCGCCCTGCCGGCGCTGGCCGAAGTGAGCCTGCTCAATGCCTCGTACGACGTTGCGCGCGACTTCTACAAGGATTACAACCCGATGTTCCAGAAGTACTGGAAAGCCAAGTCGGGTGAAAGCATCGAGCTCAAGCAGTCGCACGGCGGATCGAGCAAGCAGGTGCGCTCCGTCGCCGACGGGCTGGAGGCCGACGTGGTGACGATGAACCAGGCGTCCGACGTCGACTTCCTCGCCGACAAGGGACTCGTCGCCAGGGACTACGCGAAGAAATTCCCGACCAACGCCTCGCCCTACACCTCGACGATGGTTTTCATCGTGCGCAAGGGCAATCCGAAGGCCTTGCGCGACTGGAGCGACCTCGTCCAGCCCGGCATCCAGGTCATCCTGCCGCACCCGAAGAACACCGGCAACGGCCGCTACAGCTACCTCGCCGCTTGGGGCTACGCGCTCAAGCAGCCGGGCGGCAGCGAGAAAAGCGCGCAGGACTTCGTCGGCAAGCTGCTGAAGAACGCCCCGCTGTTCGCCGCCGGCGGCCGCGACGCGACGACGACCTTCATGCAGCGCAAGATCGGCGACGTGCTGGTTTCGTTCGAGAGCGAGGCCGAGCTGATCGCCCGCGAATTCGGCAAGGGCGAGTTCGAGGTCGTCTATCCGTCGCTCTCTATCCTCACCGAGTTCCCGGTCGCCATCGTCGACAAGGTGGTCGACAAGAAGGGGACGCGCAAACAGGCGCAGGCCTACCTCGATTACCTGTGGTCGAAGGAGGGGCAGGAGAATGCCGCGCAGAACTACCTGCGCCCGCGCGACCCCGAACTGCTCAAGAAATACGCCGCACAGTTCCCGGCGATCAAGACTTTCTCGGTCGATGAGGTCTTTGGCGGCTGGGCCAAGGCGTCGCCGACGCACTTCAAGGATGGCGGCAGCTTCGACCAGATCTATTCGCAGAAGTAAAATAGCGTTTGCAACGGGTGCCGCCATGTTGGCGGCACCCGTTTTTATTGATTGAATTGCCGATGGCTTCTTCTTCGAGCACTCGCGTGCTGCCCGGCTTCAGCCTGGGCCTAGGCTACACGCTGGTCTATCTCTCGATCCTGATCCTGCTGCCGCTCTCCGGGCTGGTCTTCAAGGCCAGTTCGCTGACCCTCGCGCAGTTCTGGGACATCGCCAGCGGGCCGCGCGCGCTCGCCTCGTTCCGCGTGACCTTCGGCGCGTCGCTGGCGGCGGCGGGTATCAACGCGCTGTTCGGACTGATCGTCGCCTGGATACTCGTGCGCTACACCTTCCCCGGCAAGCGTTTCGTCGATGCGCTGGTCGACCTGCCGTTTGCGCTGCCCACCGCGGTGGCCGGCATCACGCTGGCCACGCTCTACGCCGGCAACGGCTGGATCGGCCGCCATCTCGAAGCGCTCGGCCTGAAGGTCGCCTATACGCCGCTCGGCATCGTCGTCGCGCTGACCTTCATCAGCCTGCCCTTCGTCGTGCGCACGCTGCAGCCGGTGATCGAGGACATCGAGCCGGAAATCGAGGAGGCCGCCGCATCGCTCGGCGCCTCGCGCCTGCAGACCTTCATCCGGGTGATCTTCCCGGCGATCTTCCCGGCGCTGCTGACCGGCTTCACGCTGGCTTTCTCGCGCGCGATCGGCGAATACGGCTCGGTCATCTTCATCGCCGGCAACATGCCGATGATTTCCGAAATCACGCCGCTCGTGATCATTTCCAAGCTCGAACAGTACGACGTGGTCGGCGCGACCGCCTTGGCCGTGGTCATGCTGGTCATTTCCTTCTGCATGCTGCTCGCCGTCAACGCCCTGCAGTGGTGGACGGTGAACAGGCATCAAGCGAGTGCGGGAGAAAACACGGGAGCGGGCCAATGAGCGCCGCTGCCGGCCGCCGCGCCAACACCGAACCGCGCTGGGTACGCTGGACGCTGCTCGGCACCGGGCTCGGCTTCCTCTTCGTTTTCCTCGCGCTGCCGCTGATCGCGGTTTTCCTCGAGGCCTTCGCCGCCGGCGTGCCGGCCTATCTCACGGCATTGAAAGACCCGGAAGCGCTCTCGGCGATCTGGCTCACCCTGCTCGTCGCGCTCTTCGTCCTGCCGTTCAACGTCGTTTTCGGGATCGCCGCCGCGTGGTCGATCGCCAAGTTCGAGTTTCGCGGCAAGGCGCTGCTGATCACGCTGATCGACCTGCCGTTCGCCGTCTCGCCGGTCGTCGCCGGCCTTGTCTTCATCCTGATCTTCGGCGCGCAGGGCGTCTTCGGGCCGTGGTTCGCCGAACACGACATCAAGGTGGTGTTCGCGCTGCCGGGAATCATCCTCGCCACCATGTTCATCACCTTCCCGTTTGTCGCGCGCGAGCTGATCCCGCTGATGCAGTCGCAGGGCAAGGACGAGGAGGAGGCGGCGATTTCGCTCGGCGCGACCGGCTGGCAGATGTTCTGGCGCGTCACGCTGCCGAACATCAAGTGGGGCCTGATCTACGGCGTGATCCTCGCCAACGCCCGGGCGATGGGCGAATTCGGTGCCGTGTCGGTCGTCTCCGGCCACATTCGCGGCCAGACCAACACGCTGCCGCTGCACGTCGAGATCCTCTACAACGAATACAACTCGGTCGGCGCCTTTGCCGCGGCATCGGTGCTCGCCCTGCTCGCGCTCGTCACGCTGGTCGCCAAGACGATCGTCGAATGGCGCATGCGCAAGGAAACCGAGATGCTGGATGCGGCGCTGCCGCCAGAGAAAGTCGAGTCAAAACAATGAGCATAGAAATCCGCGGGATCGGCAAACGCTTCGGCAACTTCGTCGCGCTCGACAACATCGAGCTCGACATCCCGACCGGCGAACTCGTCGCCCTGCTCGGCCCATCGGGCTGCGGCAAGACGACCTTGCTGCGCATCATCGCCGGCATGGAGAGCGCCGACGCCGGGCAGGTGATGTTCTCCGGCGAGGAAGCGACGCACCTGCACGCGCGCGAGCGCAACGTCGGCTTCGTCTTCCAGCACTACGCGCTCTTTCGCCACATGTCGGTGTTCGAGAACGTCGCCTTCGGCCTGCGCGTCAAGCCGAAGAAGGAGCACCCGCCCGAGGCCGAAATCCGCCGCAAGGTGATGGATTTGCTGAAGCTCGTGCAGCTCGACTGGCTCGCCGAACGCTACCCGTCGCAACTCTCGGGCGGCCAGCGCCAGCGCATCGCGCTGGCCCGCGCGCTGGCCGTCGAGCCGAAGGTGCTGCTCCTCGACGAGCCGTTCGGCGCGCTCGACACCAAGGTGCGCAAGGAACTGCGCCGCTGGCTGCGCCGCCTGCACGACGAGATGCACATCTCGAGCGTTTTTGTGACGCACGACCAGGAAGAGGCGCTCGAAGTCGCCGACCGCGTCGTGGTGATGAACCAGGGTCGGATCGAACAAATCGGCTCGCCCGACGAAGTCTATTCGAACCCGGCGACGCCCTTCGTCTACCAGTTCCTCGGCAACGTCAACGTCTTCCACAGCCGCGTGCATGGCGCCTGGGCCGACGTCGGGCCGGAGTCGGCGGCCGGGGCGGAGAAACACGAAGGCGACGCGCTGGCCTTCGTCCGCCCGCACGACATCGACATCGAGCGCGGACCGGTTCCCGGCGGGCTCGAAGCGACGGTACAGGACGTCCATATCATCGGCCCACTGGTGCGCGTCGAACTGGCGCACGAATCCGAGCTGATCGAAGTCGAACTGACGCGCGAACGCGCCAACGAACTGGCGCTGACCAAGGGCCAGCAGGTCTGGCTCAAGCCGCGCCAGGTCAAGGTTTTTGCCGCTTCCGGCGGGGTGCTCGAAGAAGGCGGATCGGGAATTTAGCGCGCCGCAGGCTGCCCTGCAGCCCAATGAATACGCCACTCTTTGGGCATGTGCCGGCATCGCGCGCCAGGGCGTGCTGGACCGGGGTTTCGATGCCCTCGACGACGACCTGCGCGCCGAGGTCGTGGATGATCTCGATGATCTTGGGCAGGATGCAGCGCGCCCGCCGGTTGTCGACGGCCTGCACGATCAGCGAGCGAGCTTGACGATGTCCGGCGTCAGGCGCCAGAGGCGGTCGAAGTTCGAGTGCTGGCAGCCGAAATCGTCGATCGCCACGCGAAAGCCGCGGCTGCGGTAGGCGTCGATCGCCTCCTGCAGGTGCTGCAGATCATCGACGTGCGACTCGAGCACCCCGAGCACGATTGCGTCGGCTTGAGTCCGCAGTGCTTGAGCAGCGTCTCGAAGGTGCGCCCGTGCCCGCCGCCGATGCTCACCAGATGGCGGCCGCTGACATTGAGGTAAAGATCGCCTTCGGCACCGCTCTGCGTGAAGAGCGAGGTGCTGCGGGAGATCGTCGCCAGCCTGGCCAGCGCGACCTGACCGCCGAAAGCGTCGACTACTTCGTCGGCAACACGCTGAACGGCGCGCTGACCGACCTGGCCGAACAGGTGCGGCACCGGCGTGGTGATCGGCGAAACGACGATCATCGGCGAGCACGTCCGCCTCTATCAGGCGGTGACGCTCGGCGCCAAGCGCTTCCCGACCGACGAGGACGGCCATCTCGTCAAGGGCGGCGCACGCCATCCGATCGTCGAGGACGACGTGGTCATCCATGCCGGCGCCACGGTCCTCGGGCGCATCACGATCGGGCGCGGCTCGAGCATCGGCGGCAACGTCTGGCTGACGCACAGCGTTCCGCCGGAGAGCAACGTGACGCAGGCCGACTCTCAGGCCAACTCTCAAGCCAACCCGCAGACCAACCCCTCGGCGAATTTAGCGGCAAATCCGCTGACCAATTCATAGATCCATTCGCGCGCCGACTGAGCGCAAAGTCTTTCCACCCCGAACCTGCCAGGAGAATCACGATGAACATCGCCAACAGCGTCACCGACCTGATCGGCAACACCCCGCTGGTCCGCATCAACCGCCTGAGCGCCGGCGCCCAAGCGACGATCGCCGCCAAACTCGAGTTCTACAGTCCGGCGCACAGCGTCAAGGACCGGATCGGCGAGGCGATGGTCGCCGCCGCCGAGAAAGCCGGCCAGATCAAGCCCGACACCATCCTCGTCGAGCCGACCAGCGGCAACACCGGCATCGCGCTGGCGATGGTCGCCGCGGCGCGCGGCTACAAGGTGCTGCTGACCATGCCGGAAACCATGAGCAAGGAGCGGCGCGCGCTGCTGCGCGCCTACGGCGCCGAACTGGTCCTCACCCCCGGCCCGGACGGCATGGGCGGCGCGATCAGGAAGGCCGAGGAAATTGCCGCTTCCGACCCGCGCTACCTGCTGCTGCAGCAGTTCAACAACCCGGCCAACCCGGAAATCCACCGCACGACGACGGCCGAGGAAATCTGGCGCGATACCGAAGGCAGGATCGACATCCTGGTCGCCGGCGTCGGCACCGGCGGCACGATCACCGGCGTCGGCGAAGTGCTCAAGGCACGCAAGCCGTCGTTCCAGGCGATCGCCGTCGAACCCGACGCGTCGCCGGTGCTCTCGGGCGGCGCCAAGGGACCGCACCCGATCCAGGGCATCGGCGCCGGCTTCGTGCCGAAGGTGCTGAATACCGGAATCTACGACGAGGTGATCCGCGTCAGGAACGACGACGCTTTTTCCACGGCACGGCGCGCCGCACGCGAGGAAGGCCTGCTCGTCGGCATCTCGTCCGGCGCCGCGCTGTGGGCCGCCATCGAGGTCGCCCAACGACCCGAGAACGCCGGCAAGCTGATCGTCGTCATCATCCCGTCGTTCGGCGAGCGCTACCTGAGCACGGCGCTCTTCGCCGACCTGCTCGACTGAACATTCGGCGGCCAAAAGCGTGTCGCGGAGCGGCGCGCTTCATTGCTGGGTTTTCCTGGCAACCGCTGCTTTCTCGGGAAACGGAAGCGCTTGCCGGCAGGTCGATCGCAGGCAAGCGCGTGCTTGTCACCTGCGGACAACAGCTGCTCGGCCGATGCCAGGAAAATGCGCTTTGCCAGTTGCCCATGACATTATAAAAAGGGGAAAATCCGCCCCGCAAATTCAACCCCTACGCACTTTTCATGACCCACGCCCTTGCCTACGAGCGCATCACCGCTCTCTATGCGATCACCGCCGACCCGCAGTCGGCCATGGACGAAAAATTCCGTGCCCTCCTCGACCTCGGCCGGCACACCTTCGAACTGGAGATCGGCTGCATTGCGCGGATTGCCGACGGCGACTACGAAATCGTCGCTGCGGCACCGACCGGCGGTGGGCGGTTGCCGGGTGACCGCTTGCCGATCGAGCGCACCTATTGCTGCGTCACGATCGCATCGGCCGACCCGGTCGGCTTCGACCGTGCGAGCGGATCGGCATGGGAACACCATCCCTGTTTCCGCGAGTTCCGTCTCGAAGCCTATCTCGGCGCCCGCATTCTGGTCGACGACGCCCCTTGGGGCACCCTGAGTTTTTCCAGTCGGCAGCGCGGCGACCACCCGCATCCGGAAGAGGACGTCCTCTTCCTCAAGCTGATGGCGCAATGGATCGGCGACGAACTGGAACGCGCCCTCCACGACGAAAAAATGATGACGCTCAACGATTGGCGGCAGGCACTGCTCGATAGCGCCAATCTGGCGATCATCGCCACCGATCCCGCAGGCCTGATCGTCAGCTTCAACCGGGCGGCGGAACGCATGCTGGACTATACGGCGGAGGAAATGGTCGGCCGCCGCACACCCGAGGCGATCCACGACCGTAGCGAGGTTGTCGCCCGGGCGCACAGTCTGGGCGATGAGCTGGGCGGGACGGTGCTGCCCGGCTTCGAGGTTTTCGTCGCCAAGGCGCGTCGCGGGCTGGCCGAAGAGCGCGAATGGAGCTATATCCGCAAAGACGGCAGCCGCCTCCCGGTACTGCTCTCGGTCACTTCGGTGCGCGACGCCGAAGGTCGCCTGCAAGGTTTCCTTGGCATGGCGGTCGATATCTCGCAGCGCAAGGCACTCGAAGTGCAGGCGGCCATTGCCCGGGCCAACGAGATGAGCCAGCGCATCGTGCACGCGATCGGCGAAGGCGTCATCGGTGTCGAGGATGCGCCCCCCCATCGTGTCCGCTTCCTCAATCCGGCAGCGCAAACCCTGCTCGGGCTGGGCGAGCATGAAGTCATCGGCCGGCCCCTGGCGGAGATCATCGGACGGGTGCCGGCGGCGGACGGCCAGGCGGAAGGATTGCTCGACCGCCTGGTGCATGGCCGATCCTTCGAGGCGATGATCGTTTCCGCCGGCCGGGAGGCGCCTTTCCCGGCGCTCTTCGTTTCCTCGCACACGCTCGACGAAAGCGGGCTCATCGTCCTCACCGTTCAGGACGTAACGGCAAGGTGGGAGGCCGACGAGCAATTGCGTCTGGCCGAGCAAGTCTTCGAATACAGCCCGGAGGCGATCCTGGTGACCGATGGCGACGGCGCCATCCTGCGCGTCAATCCGGCGTTTACGCTGATTACCGGCTACCCGCCCGAGGATGTGATCGGCCAGAATCCGCGAATCCTTCGTTCCGACCGCCACGATGCCGATTTTTACCGCGCGATGTGGCGCGCGCTGGCCGAGGAAGACCACTGGCACGGCGAAATCTGGGATCGTCGCAAGAACGGCGAAATCTACCCGAAATGGTTGTGCATCAATACCGTGCGCCTGCCGCACGGCATCACCCGCCATATCGCCTTGTTCGCCGACATTTCCGAGCGCAAGGCGCATGAGGAACGGATCGACTACCTGGCACGCCACGACGCGCTGACCGGACTGGCCAACCGTCGCCTGCTTGACGACCGCATGCGCAAGCTGCTGCTGTCGGCCCGCCGTGGCGACCAGGGGGTCGCGCTGCTGTTGATCGACCTTGACCGCTTCAAGCAGGTCAATGACAGCCTCGGCCACCAGGTCGGCGACCAGTTGCTGATCGAGGTCGCCGGCCGCCTGAATGCCAGCGTGCGCGAGGGCGACACGGTGGCCCGCCTGGGCGGCGATGAATTTGTGGTTTTGCTGGCCGGAATGGGCGGCCCCCGCGACGTTGTCCCGGTCGCCGAAAAGATCCGGCTGGCCCTGTCGCAGCCGGTGGAAGCCGGCAGCCACCTGCTGCACACCTCGCCGAGCATCGGCATCGGCCTGTATCCGGGCGACGGCACCGATCTTGACGGCCTGCTCCAGGCGGCCGACATTGCCATGTATCAGGTCAAGGCGGCCGGCCGCAACGCCTGGATGTTCTTCGAATCGCGCATGAACGACGAAGTGCGCAGCCGTCACCGGCTGGAAACGGATATGCGGCTGGCGCTCGAGCGGGGCGAATTCCAGCTGCACTACCAGCCCCAGTTCGACGTGGACGGTTGTCGGGTCATCGCCTGGGAAGCCCTGTTGCGCTGGCAGCATCCGGAACGGGGCTGGATCGAGCCTTGCGATTTCATTCCCGTGGCCGAGGAAATCGGGCTGATCCTGCCGCTCGGCGAATGGGTACTCGAAGCCGCCTGCCGTGAAGCGATGAGCTGGACGAATCTGCGTCAGGGCAACGAACGGGTAGCCGTCAACGTCTCGGCGCGCCAGCTTGAACAGGCAGCGTTCCTGGACATCGTGACACGCGTGCTGCGGGATACCGGCTTGCCGGCGGAAAGACTGGAACTGGAGCTGACCGAGAGCGCCCTGATGAACAATACGCCGAGGGTGCAGCAAACGCTGCACAGCCTGAAGGACCTCGGCGTGCACCTGACGCTCGATGATTTCGGCACCGGCTATTCATCGCTCGCTTATCTGGGCACCTTTGCCGTCGACCGCTTGAAGATCGATCGCTCGTTCATGCTCGACATCGAAAACAAGCCGAGCAATGCAGCGATCGTTGTTGCGGTGCTCGCTCTGGCCAAGGCACTGGGGCTGGAGGTCGTCGCCGAAGGGGTTGAAACCTGCAAACAACTGGCATTCCTGATCGACAGCGGCTGCCTCAAGGCGCAAGGCTTCCTTTATGGCCGGCCGATGCCGGCGGCAGCCATCGCCGGTTTTGTGCCCGGCATGCAATAACCCTGCTTGCGAAATAGTTAGCGTTGCGCGCCATTCCCCTCTACTGTGGGGGCGGATACGACGTGTTTCGACAAGCGCCGGTACTCCCCACCAACGGGAGATGGACCGATGAAAAAGAAAAGCAACGGTCAACACACGGAAAGCAGTCGGCGCGGAGAAATCCTCGCCGCCGCCGCCGCCCTGTTTCGCGAAAAGGGCTTTGCCGCCTCGACCATTCGCGACATCACAGGCACGGTCGGCATCGCTTCAGGATCCACCTTTTGCCATTTCAAGAGCAAGCGCGAGATTCTCGATGCCGTTGCCATCGAGGGCATGCAGCAGGTGCTGCTCAGCGCCGAAGCGGTTGCCCGGCGCCGCCTGACGCCGGAAGAGCGCTTGCGCGTCCTGATGCGCCAGCATCTAAGTTTCCTGCACGATCAGCCGAGCCGGGATTTCGTGATCGCCCTGCTCTACGAGTCGCGTTCGCTATCCACCCCGGCGCGAGCGGAAGTGATGGCACTGATGGATCGCTACGAGGCGATCTGGAAAAAATGTCTGCACCAGCTGGCGCCGGCAACGCCAACGTCGTTCACGGAACCCCTGTTGCACCGTCTGCTGTTCGGTGCCCTGAACTGGACCGTCCACTGGTACTCGCCCGACGGCGAACTGCCGCCCGAGGTGCTGGCCGAGGAAATTGCCGACTTGCTGCTGCCGGGGATGACCACCCGAACGGCCAGGCTGGCGCCTTAGCCGGCGGTTGATTCCCCCGACACCGGCGCTCTCCAGCAAGGGCGGCCGTTCTCTTGGCCTGCACAAACCGGGCAAGGGGTGCTGATCGGCAGCAAGGAAATTCGTTAGAATAGCCCTCACGCCGCACGGGCCGGACCCGTGGCAACGGGAAAGTGGATTGCCCTCGCCGAAATGGCCAGCACGCCCGTGATCCGGCATGCCGTCGGCCGAACCGGCGGACCCACGAAAGAAACCGAATGGATCACAGCATTTCCCTGATCACCACCCTCGCCGCGGGCTTTGGCGCTGCGCTGATCCTCGGGTTCCTTGCCGAGCGGGTCAAGGTGCCGGCGCTGGTCGGCTACCTGCTGGCGGGCATCCTGATCGGCCCGGCGACCCCCGGCTTCGTCGCCGATCTCCATATCGCCTCGCAGCTTTCGGAAATCGGCATCATGTTGCTGATGTTCGGTGTCGGGCTCCATTTTTCGCCGAGCGACCTGCTGTCAGTCAAGCGGATCGCCGTTCCCGGTGCCGTCGTGCAGATGGCTGCGGCAACGTTGCTCGGCTTGGGCCTGGCTTGGTCGTGGGGCTGGAGTTTGGGCAGCGCGCTGATTTTCGGGCTGTCGCTCTCGTGCGCCAGTACCGTCGTGCTGCTCAAGGCGCTGGAAGCCCGGAGCCTGCTCGAAACGATGAACGGGCGAATCGCCGTGGGCTGGCTGGTGGTCGAAGACCTGGCGACGGTGCTGATTCTTGTCCTCTTGCCGCCGCTGGCCGGGGTGCTGGGCAGTGCAACGGCCCCGATCGCCGGGAGCAAAGCGCTTTGGCTGACCATCGGCCAGACGCTGCTCGGGGTTTCCGCCTTCATCGCGCTGATGCTGATCGTCGGGCGCCGGGTGCTGCCCTGGCTCTTGTGGCAGGTCGCGCGCACCGGTTCGCGCGAGCTATTCACGCTGTCGGTCGTGGCCAGCGCCATCGGCATCGCCTACGGCGCGGCGGCCCTGTTCAGCGTGTCGTTTGCGCTCGGCGCGTTCTTTGCCGGAACGGTCATGCGCGAATCCGAGTTCAGCCACCGTGCAGCGCGGGAATCCTTGCCGCTGCGCGACGCCTTCTCGGTGCTGTTTTTCGTTTCGGTCGGCATGCTGTTCAACCCCGCGATCCTGATCGAACAACCCCTGCGCGTGCTCGGCGTGATTGCCATCATCATGCTTGGCAAATCGCTCGCGGCAGCGGCATTGGTGATCGCTTTGCGCTACCCGCTCAATACGGCTTTAACCGTCGCTGCCAGCCTCGGGCAGATTGGCGAGTTCTCCTTCATTCTGGCCGGCTTGGGCATGTCGCTCGGCTTGCTGCCGGCGGAAGGCATGAGCCTGATCCTCGCCGGTGCGCTGATTTCGATCGCCTTGAACTCTTTCCTGTTTGCCGCCATCCAGCCCTTCCGGCGCTGGGCGCTCAAGTATTCGCCACTGGCCCGACGCCTGGAACAGCGGCAGGATCCCTATGCCGAACTGCCGGTCAGCACCGAACGGAAATACCTCCAGGGGCAAGTCGTTCTGGTCGGTTACGGCCGGGTGGGGCGGCGCATTGCCGCGGCGCTGGATACCCGGGGCATCCCCTATGTGGTTGCTGAACAGAACCGCGAGCTGGTTGAAGACCTGCGCAAGAAAGGGGTGGCTGCCGTCTCCGGCAACGCCGCCGAACCGGCCGTGCTGATCCAGGCGCACATCGCGCACGCCGCGATGCTCGTCGTCGCGACGCCCGATGCGCTCAATGTCCGGCAGATGGCCGATACGGCACGCGCGCTGAATCCGGGGATCGAGATCGTCGTTCGCACACACAGCGAGGATGAGTCGGTACTGCTCGGCAAGGAGGGGGTCGGCACGGTGTTCTTTGGCGAAGAAGAACTGGCCAAGGGCATGACGAGCCATGTCCTCGAGCGCTTCGCTCCCAAGCCGTAAGGCCGACCCGGCGCTACCCGCCTACTGCCAGGCGGACAGGAATTCGTGCCAGTGCGGCTTGTCGAGCTGCTGCAACTCGCCACGGACGAAGGCGATTTCCTCGTCGTACCCGGCGCGCGACAACTCGCCGCGCATCAGGCGGAAACGCAGCGAAACGAGGTAGGTATTGACCACGTCGGTTTCGCAGTAATCGCGGATTTCGGCGACCTGGCCGGCCTGCCAGGCATCCCAGACCTTGCTGCCGTCCATGCCGAGCTTGCCGGGAAAGCCGATCAGCTTGGCCAGATCGTCGAGCGGCGCGCTGGCGCGCGGCTGGTACATCGCCAGCAGGTCCATCAGGTCGAGGTGGCGTGAATGGTAGCGGCTGATGTAGTTGTTCCACTTGAAGTCGCGGCTGTCGGCGTAATCGCCGTCGCCGAGATCCCAGTAGCGCGGCGCGACGACGCCGTGGATCAGTCCGCGGTAGTGCAGCACCGGCAGGTCGAAACCGCCGCCGTTCCAGGAAACGATCTGCGGCGTGAATTTCTCGACGCCGTCGAAGAAGCGCTGGATGATCTCGGCCTCGCCCTGCTCGGGCTCGGCGAGCGACCAGACGCGAAAATCCTTGCCGGCGCGCAGCGCGCAGGAGATGACGGCGATGCGCTGCAGATGCAGCGGCAAAAAATCGGTCCCGTTCTGCGCGCGGCGCTGCTGGAAGGCGAGCTCGGCGACCTCGGCATCCGACAGCGCCGGGTCGAGGTCGTGCAGGCGGCGCAGGCCGGGCACGTCGGGGATGGTTTCGATATCGAAGACGAGGACGGGGTTCATGCGCAGGCCGGATCAGGCGGGAAAAACGCCGGTGGACAGGTAGCGGTCGCCGCGGTCGCAGACGACGCTGACGATGGTCGCGTTCTCGAGTTCGCCGGCCAGGCGCAGGGCCACCGCCAGCGCGCCGCCCGACGAGATGCCGGCAAAAATGCCTTCCTCGCGCGCCAGACGGCGGGTGACTTCCTCGGCCTCGGCCTGAGAAACCGACTCGACGCGGTCGATGCGCGAGCGGTCGAAGATCTTCGGCAGGTAGGCTTCCGGCCACTTGCGGATTCCCGGGATCTGCGAGCCTTCCTCGGGCTGGCAGCCGACGATGCAGATCGCCGGATTCTGCTCCTTGAGGTAGCGCGAGACGCCCATGATCGTTCCGGTCGTTCCCATGCTGCTGACGAAATGCGTGATTCGCCCTTCGGTCTCGCGCCACAGCTCCGGCCCGGTGCCCTCGTAGTGCGCCTGCGGATTGTCCGGGTTGGCGAACTGGTCGAGGATGATGCCGCGCCCCTCGTCGCGCATCCGGTCGGCGACGTCGCGCGCCAGTTCCATGCCGCCGTCTTTCGGCGTGAGCACCAGCTCGGCGCCGTAGGCGCGCATCGTCTGCCGGCGCTCGATGCTCTGGTTCTCGGGCATCACGAGGATCAGGCGGTAGCCGCGAATCGCCGCGGCCATCGCCAGCGCGATGCCGGTATTGCCCGAAGTCGACTCGATCAGCGTGTCGCCCGGCCTGATCTCGCCGCGCTGCTCGGCGCGCGCGATCATCGACAGCGCCGGCCGGTCCTTGACCGATCCGGCCGGGTTGTTGCCCTCGAGCTTGACCAGAACGACGTTACCGCGCGCCTCAACGGCGGCGCCGGGCAGGCGCTGCAGGCGAACCAGCGGCGTGCCGCCGACGTAGTCCTCGAGCGTCTTGTAGACCGGCTTAGCCACGGGCGGCAAGCCATTGAACGTACTGCTGGACGCCCTCTTCGACGCTGGCGAACGGCGCGTCGTAACCGGCGGCGCGCAGCTTCGTGAGGTCGGCCTGCGTGAAGCTCTGGTACTTGCCCTTCAGCGCTTCGGGGAACGGAATGTATTCGATCAGCCCCTGCTGCAGGAGAGCGTCGAGCGGCAGCGCCGCCTCGCCGGCCAGCGCGCGGCAGCCGTTGACGCTGGCCACGGCGACGTCGTTGAAACTCTGCGCGCGGCCGGTGCCGAGGTTGAAGATTCCCGACTGCTCGGGGTGGTCGAGGAAGTGCAGGTTGACCCTGGCGACGTCGCCGACATAGACGAAATCACGCTGCTGCTCGCCGTTGGCGTAGCCGTCGCAGCCCTCGAAGAGCTTGACCTTGCCGTCGGCGCGGAACTGGTTGTAGTGGTGGAAAGCGACCGACGCCATGCGCCCCTTGTGCGATTCGCGCGGGCCATAGACGTTGAAGTAGCGGAAGCCGACGACCTGCGAATGGAACGAGCCGACCTCGGCCAGGCGCTGGCGGACGATCTGGTCGAACAGGAACTTGGAATAGCCATAGACGTTGAGCGGCGCCTCGTACTGCCGCTCTTCCTTGAACACGCTGCTGCCGCCGTAGGTCGCCGCGCTCGATGCGTAGAGCAGCTGCACTTCCTGGTCGAGACACCAGTCGAGCAGCGCGAGCGAATAGCGGTAGTTGTTCTCCATCATGTAGCGGCCGTCGGTCTCCATCGTGTCGGAGCAGGCGCCCTCGTGCAGGATGGCATCGACGTCGCCGTCGAAATCGCCGGCCAGCAGGCGTTCGAGGAATTCGTTCTTGTCGATGTAGTCGGCGATCTCGCAATCGACGAGATTCCTGAACTTGTCGGCGCGGCTCAGATTGTCGACGGCGATGATCCTGGTCACGCCGCGCGCGTTGAGCGACTTGACGAGGTTGGCGCCGATGAAGCCGGCCGCACCGGTAACGATTGTGTACATGGTCTTATCCCGAATGAATTAGCGCTTACTGCAACGCCGCGGCCAGTTCGTCGCGCGTCACGACCGCCGTGCCGAGCTTGCCGACCACCACGCCGGCCGCGACGTTGGCGACGTGGATCGCTTCGGCCCAGGCCGCGCCGTGCGCGAGCATCACGGCCAGGGTGGCGATCACCGTATCGCCGGCACCCGAGACGTCGAACACTTCGCGCGCGACGGCCTTCTCGTGCGCGACGCCGCCGGCGTGAAACAGCGTCATCCCCTCCTCGCTGCGCGTCACGAGCAGGGCTTCGAGGCCCAGTTCGCTGCGCAGCGCCTCGGCCTTGCGGGCGAGTTCGGCGTCGTCCTGCCAGCGCCCGACCACCTCGCGCAGTTCGGAACGGTTC
>JBAQRB010000315.1:0-1698 GCA_049295655.1 Rhodocyclaceae bacterium | reverse complement strand
GGACGTGATCCTGGTCGGCGAAATGCGCGACCTCGAAACGATCCGCCTCGCGCTCTCCGGCGCCGAGACCGGACACCTCGTCTTCGGCACGCTGCACACTTCGAGCGCAGCGAAAACGGTCGACCGTATTGTCGACGTCTTCCCGGCGGCGGAAAAAGAAATGGTCCGTTCGATGCTTTCCGAATCGCTGCGCGCCGTAATCTCGCAGACCCTGCTCAAGACCAAGGACGGCCTCGGTCGTACCGCCGCGCACGAAATCATGATCGGCACCCCGGCGATCCGCAACCTGATCCGCGAGAACAAGGTGGCGCAGATGTATTCGGCGATCCAGACCGGTGCGCAACTCGGCATGCAGACGCTGGACCAGAACTTGCTCGAACTTGTCCGCCGCAATATCGTCTCGGCCAGCGAAGCACGTGCCAAGGCCTCCAACAAGGACGCTTTCCCGGGCTAGGGCTGCGGGAACAGCGCGTCATAAGGAATCAAGATGGAACGCGATCAGGCACTGAAATTCATGCACGACCTGTTGCGGCTGATGTCGCAGAAGAACGGCTCCGACCTGTTCATCACCGCCAATTTTCCGCCGGCGATCAAGATCGACGGCAAGGTGATGCCGGTCTCCAACCAGACGCTGACGCCACAGCACACCGCCGATCTGGCGCGCTCGATCATGAACGATCGTCAGGCCGCCGAGTTCGAATCGACCAAGGAATGCAATTTCGCCATTTCGCCCTCGGGCATCGGCCGCTTCCGGGTCAACGCGATGGTTCAGCAGGGTCGCGTCGGCGTTGTCTGCCGCACCATCAACATGTCGATCCCGACCCTCGACGAGCTTGAACTTCCGGCGGTGCTGAAGGATATCGCGATGACCAAGCGCGGCCTGGCGATCTTTGTCGGCGGTACCGGCACCGGCAAGTCGACCTCGCTCGCCGCGCTGGTCGACCACCGGAACCGCAACAGTTACGGCCACATCATCACCGTCGAAGACCCGATCGAGTATGTCCACGAACACAAGAACTGCATCGTCACGCAGCGCGAGATCGGCGTCGATACCGACTCGTGGGAAGTTGCGCTGAAGAACACGCTACGCCAGGCGCCCGACGTCATCCTGATGGGCGAAATCCGCGACCGGGAAACGATGGATCACGCCATCGCCTTTGCCGAAACCGGTCACCTCTGTCTCGCCACCCTGCACGCCAACAGCGCCAACCAGGCGATCGACCGGATCATCAACTTCTTCCCGGCCGATCGTCGCCAGCAATTGCTGATGGACCTCTCGCTCAACCTGCGCGCCATGGTTTCACAGCGCCTGCTGCCGAAAAAAGACGGCAAGGGACGCACCGCGGCGATCGAGATCATGCTCAACTCACCGCTCATCTCCGACCTGATCTTCAAGGGCGAAGTACACGAGATCAAGGAGATCATGAAGAAGTCGCGCGAGATCGGCATGCAGACCTTCGACCAGGCGCTGTTCGATCACTTCGAGGCTGGCCGCATCACCTATGAGGACGCGCTACGCAACGCCGACTCGATCAACGACCTGCGCCTGCAGATCAAGCTGCATGGCAAGGAGTCGAAGGACAGGGACCTCAACTCCGGCATCGGCCACCTGGATATCGTCTAGGCAGCTTGCAGGAAGCGCCTAAGCAAAAGACTTGGACCACGGCGGGCACAGCGGGCACGGCGAGAAGCAAATGG
>JBAQRB010000314.1:0-7847 GCA_049295655.1 Rhodocyclaceae bacterium | reverse complement strand
CCACAACGAGCACAACGGGCACAACGGGCACAACGAAAAGCCTGGTTTGTTTTCGTTGTGCCCGTTGTGCTCGTTGCGGTGTGAACTATGTTTTTTGGCTTTCGATACCACACACCGCACATGCCGGGTCCTTGCCGAATTTCACGCTGCGCCATTCCATCGACAACCCATCGAACAGCAAGAGGCGGCCGACCGACGGTTCGCCGATGCCGGCGAGCAGTTTCAGCGCTTCGGCGGCCTGCATCGCGCCGATGATGCCGGTCAGCGGCGCAAAAACTCCCATCACCGCACAGCGTACTTCCTCGACATCCTCGCCTTCGGGGAACAGGCAGTGGTAACACGGCGCGTCGGAACGCCGTGCGTCAAAGACCGCAAGCTGGCCGTCAAAGCGGATCGCTGCACCGGACACCAGCGGCCGCCGGTGCCTGACGCAGGCCCGATTGACCGCGTGCCGGGTGGCGAAGTTGTCGCAGCAATCGAGCACGACATCGGTGCTGGCGACCAGGGCGTCGAGCTGTTCGCCGACCAGCCGCTGCGTCACCGGCTCGACGACGACTTCGGGATTGATGCGCGCCAGCGCTGCCTGGCCGGACAGCGCCTTGGGCTGGCCGACGCGGTCCTGGGTATGCAGGATCTGCCGTTGCAGATTGGTCAGGTCGACGGTATCGCCATCGGCCAGCGTGATTCGCCCGACGCCCGCCGATGCGAGATAGAGCGCTGCCGGCGAGCCGAGGCCGCCGGCACCGATCACCAGCGCGTGCGCGCCAACGATTCTTTGCTGCCCTTCGATGCCGATCTGCTCGAGCAGCAGGTGGCGGCTATAGCGCAGCAGTTGTTCGTCGTTCATTGGCTGGAGGCGGTCAGGAGTGAGGCGTGAGGCAGAGGTTTTACTCCCGATGCCTCTCCGCACTATTTGTATTCACGCCACTCCGGCGGCGTATCGTCGTGATCGCCGTGCGGATGGCGCTCCCAGGCGTGGGTATAGGCTTCGCTTTGCGAACGCTTGAGCAGCCGATCCGGTGCGTCGAGGTTGTGGATCTGTGTTTCCTCGACGTAGTAGATCAGCGCCCGCAGCATCTTGCTCATCAGGGTGTTGTCGAGGTGATAGCCCTTGTCTTCGAGCGTCCCCTCGAGTTCCTGCAGCGAGTGTTCGTGCAGGTCGTAGGCCACGCCGACGACGCGGCGTTCGTTGCTGGCCTCGACTTCCAGGTGCTCGAGCCTGCCGAGGTAATCGGAAGCTTCGGGCACCTGGCCCGGTGGAAACTTGGCGAACTGGATATTCCGTTCCTTGCGGATCGGTGCCGGTTTGTGTGGTATTGCGACCGGTCGTTTCATCTCCCCTCCTGCTAACCTTTGCCCCGTTTTACTGCTTGCTCTGCATGATCTGCAGACCCTTGAGAAGGTTCAGTGCCTGATTCAGCTGGTAGTCGTTTTTCGCCGCCAGTTCGCGGCTTGGCGGTTCCGCGGGTTCTTCCGCGTCGGGCTTGCCGTTGCCGGTCTTCGGCTTGGCGGGTGCCTTGCTTTGCGGCTTGACGGCAGCGTCCTTGGCCGTTGTCGCGCTCGTATCCTTGTCGTTGCTCAGATGGTGCTCGAGGTCCGCTTCGCGCAGGCGTTGGGTCGAATTGCCGTTGGCCGATTCCTCGACGGCGATGTCCGGAACGATCCCCTTGGCCTGGATCGAGCGGCCCAAAGGCGTGTAGTAACGCGCCGTGGTCAGCTTGATCGCGGTGTTGCCGGGCAGTGGCAGAACTGTCTGCACCGACCCCTTGCCGAAGGTCGGCGTGCCGAGCACGAGGGCGCGCTTGTGATCCTGCAGCGCGCCGGCGACGATTTCGGAGGCCGATGCCGAGCCGCCATTGACCAGCACGATCATCGGCACCTTGCGCGCCTCGGGCGGCAGATTCCTGATGTAGTCCTCGCGGCTGCCGCGCAGGTAATCCTCGGGCGACGCGAAGAATTCGTGCTTGGCGTCGGCAGTCCGACCGTCGGTCGAGGTGACCAGCGTCTTCACCGGCAGGAAGGCGGCGGAGACGCCGACCGCACCGTTCAGCAGGCCGCCCGGATCGTTGCGCAGGTCAAGGACGAGACCCTTGAGCGGGCCGGGCTTGTACAGGTCGTTCAGGTGCTTGACCACCGAGGCCGCCGTGTTGTCCTGGAACGAGGTGACGCGCAGGTAGCCGTAGCCGTCTTCGACGAGCTTGGACTTGACGCTCTGCACCTTGATGACTTCGCGCGTCAGCGTGAATTCCAGCGGTTTGGCTTCGCCCTTGCGCAGGATGCCGAGCTTGATCTGGGTCTTCGGCTTGCCGCGCATGCGCTTGACGGCGTCGGAGAGCGTCAGGCCCTTGACGACGATATCGTCGAGCTTGAAGATCAGGTCGCCGGACTTGATTCCGGCGCGGTAGGCCGGGGTGTCCTCGATCGGCGAGACGACTTTCACCATGCCGTCTTCCATGCCCACTTCGATGCCGAGGCCGCCGAACTCGCCCTGCGTGCCGACCTGGAGATCCTTGAACGCATCGGCGTCGAGGTAGGCGGAGTGGGGGTCCAGATTCGACAGCATGCCGCTGATCGCGTGCGTGATCAGCTTCTTGTCGTCGACGGGTTCGACGTAGCCCTGCTTGATCGCATTGAATACTTCGGCGAAGGTGCGCAATTCCTCGATCGGCAAGCCGGCGCGCGTTTCCTTTTCGGCGATTGCCGAAAACTGCAGGCTGAGCAGAACGCCGCCGACCAGCCCGCTGCAGATCAGTCCGGTCGTTTTCCACTTACTCATTGCACTACCCATCTGCCTTGCTCCAATGCGTTCATCACTTCGTCGTGACCCATTTGAGCGGGTCGAGCGGTTGCCCCTGGTGACGAAGTTCAAAGTATAAACCGGATTCCGGGTTGCCACCGCTGTTGCCAACGGCGGCAACGCTGTCGCCGCCGCGCACCGAATCGCCGACCTGTTTGAGCAGCGAATCGTTGTTGCCGTAGATGGTCAGGTAGCTGTCGCCGTGATCGACGATCAGCAGGTTGCCGAAGCCGCGCATCCAGTCGGCAAAGACCACGCGTCCGCCGGCAATGGCCTTGACCTCGCTGCCGATGGCGGCGCGGATGAAGAGGCCCTTCCAGGTGCTGCCCTCCTGCCGTGCCGAGCCGAAGCGGTTGCTCACCGAGCCTCTGGCCGGCAGGCGCAGGCTGCCCTTGAGGCGCGCAAAGTTGCCCGGCGGCGTGGCCTCCGGCGTGCGCTCGTTGGCAATCTCGACAACCGGCTTTTCGGTCGCCTTGCCGGCCGGCCTGGCGCCGCCATCGCTGCCGTTGATTTCCTTCGGCGTTGTCTTGTGCGGCGCTTCCCGGCGCGGGGGCTTCGTCGCAATGATCTTGGCCAGTCGCTCGATGAGCTGCGAGAGGCGTTTTTCGTCGCGTTGCAGACTGCCGATTTCGCGGCGCTGAACGGCGATTTTTGCCGACACCTTTTCCAGCATCGTCTTGCGCTGCGCGCGTTGCGCGAGCAGTTTGGCGTGCTGTTCCTTCTGCTTCGCCTCGACGGCCGCCAGCTGTTCGGCGCGTTCGCGGGTATCGGCGGTCAGCGCCTGCTTGCGCTGCAGCATCGACTCGATCTCCTGCAGGAGGTCGCCGCGTGCGCGGCCGATCGCCGCGAGGTAGTGCAGGTCGCGCGCCAACTGATTGGGGTCGTCGCCGTTGAGCAGCAGGCGCAAGGCGTCGGGTTTGCCCTGCAGATACTGGCGGTAAATGAGTTTTTCGAGCTGGCGCTGCTGGCTGCCGAGGCGGCCTTCCAGGTCGCGCGACTGGGCGCCGAGGTCCTTCAGTGTCGATTGCAGTCCGTTGCGCTGCCCGACAAGTTGATGCAGGTCGCGCTGGGTGATCGAGATGTCGCGCTCGGCGTCCTTCAGCTGGTCGGCGACATCGGCGCGCGTCCCCTCGGCGGCAGCCATTTCCTTGCGCAGTGACTCGATCTGGCCGCGCAGATCCTTCAGATCGCTCTGTTTTTCGGCAACTTCGGCAACCGCCGGTGCCGCCGCCGGCTTCGCCCTGGCGGCGAGCGCCGGCACGGCGTGCACGGCCAGCAGCGCAGCGAGAAGCCAGCCGATTCCGCGCGGGAGCGGCCTGGTCGGCCGATCCGCGCGGCGTGCGGGCCTACTTGCCCTTGGCTTGATTGGCAACGGCAGCAGCGGCGGCCTTCGCCGCTTCCTCATCGCCCAGGTAATAGCTGCGGATCGGCTTCATGTCGTCGGTGAATTCATAGACGAGCGGGATGCCGGTCGGGATGTTGAGATTGACGATATCCGCGTCGGAGACGTTGTCGAGGTACTTGATCAGCGCGCGGATGCTGTTGCCGTGCGCGGCGACGATCACGCTCTTGCCCGATTTGACGACCGGCGCAATGGTGTCTTCCCAGTAGGGAACGAAGCGTGCGACGGTGTCCTTCAGGCATTCGGTCTTCGGCAGGTGCTCGGCGGCGATGCCGGTGAAGTCCGCGCCGTAGCGCGCGTCGAAGCGCGGGTGGCGTGGATCGTCGAATTCCAGCTCGGGCGGCGGCACGTCGTAGCTGCGCCGCCACGTAAGCACCTGCGCATCGCCGTATTTGGCGGCGGTTTCAGCCTTGTTGAGGCCCTGCAGCGCGCCGTAGTGGCGTTCGTTGAGGCGCCAGGAGCGCTGGATCGGGATCCACAGGCGATCCATTTCCTCGAGCGCGATCCACAGCGTGCGCATGGCGCGCTTGAGCACCGAACTGAAGGCGACGTCGAACTCGAAACCGGCGTCCTTCATCAACTGGCCGGCCGACTTGGCTTCGGCCAGCCCCTGCGCGGTGAGGTCGACATCGGTCCAGCCGGTGAAGCGGTTTTCCTTGTTCCAGGTGGACTCGCCGTGGCGAAGCAGAACGATTTTTTTCATGGTTTGGGGCTGCGGTTGGTTGATCGGCGGACGGGGCTTGCGGATACGTGCCGGAACACCCCTTGGGGCAAGGAATTATTTTATAATGAATCTTTACACTTAACGAGCCTTACGGATCGTGGCCATCCAGACGAGTCTCATCGACAAGCAGGAACATATCGAGCAGGCGGCACGCGCGCTCAAGTCGATATCGCATCCGTTGCGTCTGAAAATCCTCTGTGTGGTCGGCGATCAGGAGGCCTGCGTACAGGAAATCGTCGAAGCCGTCGGCACCTCGCAAAGCAATATTTCCCAGCATCTGGCCATCCTGCGCGAAAAAGGCGTCCTGCTCACGCGCAAGGACGCCAACCGTGTCTACTATCGCGTCGGCGATGCCCGCACCCTGCAACTGATCGGCATGATGCGCGAGGTTTTTTGCGGCGGTTAGTTGCCCGGCTGCCCGGCACGCTTTTCTGTCCTCCTTCGTACTTTCCCGTTTAATCGTCTGCGCAGTTTCTGGAGTCTCGCTTGGAATTCATTCAGCAAAACATCTACCTGGTCGCCATCGCCGTATTCAGCGGCGCGATGCTGTTGTCGACCACCTTCCGTCGCACCGGCGGAGCCAACTCGCTGTCGCCGACGCAGGCGACGCTGCTCATCAACCGCGAGGATGCGCAGGTGATCGACGTGCGCGAGCCGGTCGAATACGCGGCCGGTCATCTGCCCGAATCACGCAACATCCCGGCCGGCGAGTTGCTCGAACGCGTCGGCGAAATCGAAAAGCTCAAGGACGGCCCGCTGATCCTGCTCTGCCAGAGCGGCGTGCGCTCGGCCGGCGCCTGTCCCAAGCTGGCCAAGCTCGGCTTTGCCCGCGTGCACAGCCTGGACGGCGGTATCGAAGCCTGGGTTCAGGCCGGCCTGCCGATCAAGAAGGGCACCAAGAAGTGAGCGAACCGGCCAGCACACAGCCGCGCGTGCTGATGTATTCGACCGCGGTTTGCCCCTATTGCGTGCGTGCCGAGCAGATTTTGCGCGCGCGCGGCGTCACGGAAATCGAAAAAATCCGCATCGACCTCGATCCGGCGCAGCGCAGCGAAATGATGGAGAAGACCGGTCGGCGCACGGTGCCGCAAATCTACATCGGCGATACGCACGTCGGCGGCTGCGACGATCTGATCGCCCTCGACCAGGCCGGAAAGCTCTCGCTGCTGATCGCCGGCGAGACGGCCTGAGCGTTCGTAAAAATTAAAAAAGCATAGAAATCCTTCCCTCAACAATCCGTCAGTCAAGAAAACATCATGAGCGAACAAGAAGCCCCGCAATTCACCATCGAAAAACTCTATCTCAAGGACCTTTCGGTCGAAGTGCCGAATGCCCCGCAGATCTACCTCGAGCGCGAGTCGCCCAACGTCGGCATCCAGCTGCAAACCGGCGCCGAAGGGCTGGGCGACGGCGCTTTCGAAGTGACGCTGACCGTCACCGTGACCGCCAAGGTCGAAGAAAAGACGGTTTTCCTCGTCGAAGTCGGGCAGGCCGGGATTTTCCGCATTCTCAACGTGCCCGACGACAGCATGGAACCCCTGCTGTCGATCGCCTGCCCGAACATTCTTTTCCCCTACGCCCGCGAAGTGATTTCCGACGCCGTCACGCGCGCCGGTTTCGCTCCGGTGATCCTGCAGCCGGTCAATTTCGAGGGGCTCTACGCCTCCCGTCAGGAACAGGAAGGCGTGCCGCCCGACGCTTCGATCCAGTAAAGGGAGTCATGATGACGCGACTGCTGCCCCTGCTGCTCGCCGCAGGCTTCGCCTTGCCGGCACTGGCCGTCGAATATCGGACCGTCGAAGTGCCGGCGGTACTCTACGATGCGCCCTCGCAAAAGGGCGGCAAGCTGTTCGTCATCAAACGCAACACCCCGGTCGAGGTGGTCATCGGCCTCGAAGGCTGGGTCAAGGTGCGCGACGCCGACGGCGGGCTGGCGTGGATCGAAAAGAAGAATCTTTCCGAGCGCCGTTCGCTGATCGTCACCGCCTCTCGCGCCGTGGTTCGGCAAAACGCCAGCGAAGCGGCCGCCGTGGTTTTCGAGGCCGAAAAGGGCGTCGCCTTCGACTATCTCGAATCGACCGCGGGCGGCTGGATCAAGGTTCGCCACCGCGATGGGCAAAGCGGCTTTGTGCGCGCCAATCAGGTCTGGGGATTTTGATTGCGCATGAGCCAGCGGAATTGCGCAGGATGAATCTGACAGTCATTGCCGCGGGTGCCTGGGGCACCGCGCTGGCCATCGCTTTTTCCGCCCGGCACCGCGTCACCTTGTGGACGCGTGAGGACGACGTCACTCACGGCATGCGGGTCGAACGCGAGAACCGCCGCTTTCTGCCCGGCCACCGCTTGCCGGAGTCCTTGCTGATCGGCAGCGATTTCAACGCTGCCGTCGCCGACGCCGACTTGCTCGTCCTGGCGACGCCGCTCGCCGGGCTGCGCCCGACGCTACGCAGTCTGAGCGAGTCTGGTCTGGTCAGGCCGCTGGTCTGGGTCTGCAAGGGGCTGGAAGCCGGGACCGCCAAGCTGCCGCACCAGATCGTCGCCGAGGAGCTTGGCGCGCAGGCCCTGTGCGGCGCGCTTTCCGGCCCGAGTTTCGCCGAGGAAGTCGCGCAGGGCATGCCGACGGCCATCGCGCTGGCTGCCAGCAACAGCGAATTTGCCCAGGCCACCGCACTCGCGCTGCACAGCCCGCGCCTGCGCATCTACGCCAACGACGATCTGCCGGGCGTCGAAGTCGGCGGCGCCGTCAAGAACGTGATGGCCATCGCCACCGGGATTTGCGACGGCCTCGGCCTCGGGCTCAATGCCCGCGCCGCGCTGATCACGCGCGGACTCGCCGAAATCGCCCGCCTCGGCGAAGCGCTCGGCGGCAAGCAGCAAACCTTCATGGGGCTGGCCGGCATGGGCGACCTGATCCTCACCTGTAC
>JBAQRB010000313.1:0-7958 GCA_049295655.1 Rhodocyclaceae bacterium | reverse complement strand
GGCCAGCCTCGAGCGGCGCTCGGTCGGCAGCGTGATCCAGATCGTCGCGCTGGCGCTCGGTTTCATGGCGCTGCTCCTGCTCACCGTCACGCGCGGCGAGCTGCTCGACGCCTGGCAGCGCGCCGTGCCGCCCGACGCGCCGAACCGCTTCGTGGTCAACATCCAGCCCGAACAGCTCGTCGGCGTTCGCCGCCTGTTTGCCGAGCAGGGGCTTGAACCCGAGATCGCGCCGATGGTGCGCGGCCGCCTGATCCGGATCAACGGCCGCGAAGTGAGCGCCGCGAGCTACGAGGACGAACAGGCGCAGCGCCTGATCGACCGCGAATTCAACCTCTCGTGGCGCAGCGAGCTGCCGTACGGCAACACGACGACCGACGGGCGCTGGTTCTCGGCGGCCGATGCGGGGCAGGGCGTCGCCTCGGTCGAGGCGGGCCTCGCGAAAACGCTGGCGCTCAAGGTCGGCGACCGGATCGAGTTCTCCATCGCCGGCGAAGCCGTCGGCGTCGACGTGGTCGGCTTGCGCAAGCTCGACTGGGACACGATGCGCGTCAATTTCTTCGTCCTGACGCCGCCCGCCGTGCTCGAACCGTTCCCGACCAGCTGGATCACCAGCTTCCATCTGCCGGCCGGGCAGGGCGATCTGGTCAACCGCCTGGTGCACGAATTCCCCAACCTGACGGTGGTCGATGTCGGCGCCATCCTGCAGCAGCTGCGCAGCATCATCGATCAGGTGGCGCAGGCCGTGCAGTTCGTCTTCCTGTTTACGCTCGCCGCCGGCGTCATCGTGCTCTACGCCGCGCTGGCCTCGGCGGCCGAGGAGCGCCGCTACGAACTGGCCGTCATGCGCACGCTCGGCGCGCGCCGCGAGCAGCTGCGCCGCGCCTTGCTCGCCGAGTTCGCCGCGGTCGGCGGCCTGGCCGGGCTGATCGCGGCGCTCGGCACGCTGGCGGTCGGCCAGCTGCTTGCCCGCCACACCTTCCATTTCGAGGTCGCGCTCAATTTCTGGCTGCCGCCGGTCGCCATGCTCGGCGGCGCGGCGCTGGTCAGCGCGGCCGGCTGGTTTGCCGCACTGCGCCTGTTGCGCACCTCGCCGCTCGCCGTTCTGCGTGCCGGGAGCTGATCTGGCAGTTGGCCTGAGAGGCAGCAAATATGCCACTCGTGTGCTACGAACGCGACCGCAGCTGTTTGTGTGGAAGCGATGTTTACCAAAGATGAGCTTCCCTCGGTTTTTCGTCTACCAAAGGGTGGGTTTCATGCTACCAGTTTTTCCTGATTTTGCTCTCTGATCCAGTGCTCCAAGAACCGAACTGGCGACTTGTAGCCGAGGGTGGAATGCTGCCGTTTCCGGTTGTAGAATACCTCGATGTATTCGAAGCTGGCGGCCTTCAAGTCAGCATGAGTTTCGTAGCGCACGCCATGCACACGCTCGTTCTAGAAGCTGTTGAGCCAGCTCTCCGTCGGCGCATTGTCCCAGCAGTTCCCTTTTCGGCTCATCGAGCAGGTCATGCCGAACGCCTTGAGTTTGTCCTGGAAAGCATGGCTGGCGTATTGGCTGCCCCGGTCGGAGTGGTGCAGCAAGCCCGGTGCCGGGCGCTTGCGGTACCAGGCCATGGTCAGCGCATCGGTCACGATATCCGTCGTCATGCGCGGCTTCAGCGACCAGCCCACGACCTCCCGATTGAACAGGTCCAAAACAACTGCCAGATACAGCCAGCCTTCATCGGTCCACAGGTAGGTGATGTCCGACGTCCAGACCTGATTCGGCGCCGCCGGTGCGAAGTTGCGGGCCAGCAGATTCTCAGCGACCGGCAAACCGTGTTTCGAGTCCGTCGTCACCTTGTAGCGCCGCTTGTGGCGGGCATAAATGCCATTCTCGCGCATCAGTCGCTCCACCCGTTCCTTGCTGGCCGAGAAGCCGCGCGCTCGCAACTCGCGGACCATGCGCGGGCTACCGTAGGCGCTTTTGAGTTCGGCATGAATGGCCCGGATGAGCGCCAGCATCTGGCTGTCCGTCAACCGCTTACGATCCGGCGTGCCGCCGCGCTTCCAGGCCCGGTAACCGCTGATGCTGACATCCAGCACTTAACACATTTCGGACAGCGCAAGCGATCTGCCTTGCGCAGCAATCCAGGCGTCCTCCAAGGGGATTTCCTGCGGGGCATACTTCACAGAGCATCCTTCGCGAAGTACGCCGCCGCTTTTTCTACGTGGCCTCGGGCCATTATGATTTCAAGCTCCCGTTTGAGCCGACCATTCTCTGCCCGCAAACGGGACAACTCCATCTCTTCCGGAGTGACGATCTTGCTGCCGGCGCCGTCCAGCCTACCTTCCGCTGCGGCCTTTACCCAATTGCGCAAGGTCTGGTCACTCAGGCCGAGATCTTTGACGACAGCGCCGATGCTCTGCCCGCCCTTGACGCGTTTTACCGCCAGTTCCTTGAACTCGACCGTGTACGCTTGTTTCGATAACTTCATTTTTTGTCTTTCAAAAGTGACGTCAATTTTACGTCACCCTTGGCAGACGAAATTTCGGGGGAAGCTCAGAAAATCACTCGCCGTTTTTGCGTCCACCGTTCCCCGGTGAAATCAGTCAGGGAAGCTCGTCGCGGCGCAGCAGGAAGACGTGTTGACCGCCGGCCAGGGTGTCCAGCCAGGTGAACGGCGTATTCGGGAAGGCGGCCTCGAGATCGTCGCGGTTGTGGCCGATTTCGACGATCAGCAGACCTTCCGGATTCAGGTGCTCGCCGGCTTCTTTCAGAATGATGCGTACCAGGTCGAGGCCGTCTTCGCCGCTGGCCAGCGCGAGCTCCGGTTCGCAGCGGTATTCCTGCGGCAGGGTGGCCATCGATTCGGCGTTGACGTACGGCGGGTTCGAGATGATCACGTCGTAGCGCTTGCCGGGAACGCCTGAAAACAGGTTGGCTTCGATCAGATGCACGCGCTCTTCAAGGCCGAAGTCGGCGACATTGCGCGTGGCGACGGCCAGCGCATCGGGCGAAATGTCGATCGCGTCGACCTCGGCTTCGGGAAAGGCGTGCGCGGCCAGGATGGCCAGGCAGCCCGAGCCGGTGCACAGGTCGAGCATGCTGCCGACCGACCACGGATCATCGACCCAGGGTGTCAGTTGCTCGTTGAGCAGTTCGGCGATGAACGAGCGCGGCACGATGACCCGCTCGTCGACGTAGAAACGATGCTCGCCGAGCCAGGCTTCGTTGGTCAGGTAGGCGGCCGGTACGCGTTCGACGATGCGCCGTTCGATGATGCGCAGCGCCGCGGCGCGTTCGTCGCTGGTCAGCCGGGCGTCGAGGAAGGGGTCGAGGCGGTCGGGCGGCAGGTGCAGGGCGTGCAGCAGCAGGTAGGCCGCTTCATCCCAGGCGTTGTCGGTGCCGTGCCCGAAGAAAAGGCCGGCTTCATGGAAGCGGCTGACGGAAAAACGCAGCAGATCGCGTAGCGTGGAGAGTTCCTGGCGGGCTTGTTCAAACATGGTCGGGGAGCAGCTTTTCAAGAATGCGACGGTAGATGGCGGAGAGCTTTGGCAGCGCCGAGACTTCGACGCATTCATCGATCTTGTGGATGGTGGCGTTGACCGGGCCGATTTCGATCACCTGCGGGCAGATTTGCGCGATGAAGCGGCCGTCGGAGGTGCCGCCGGTGGTCGATAGCTCGGCGATGAGGCCGGTTTCCTCGCTGATCGCCGCCAGCGTGGCGTCGATCAGCGCGCCGCGCCCGGTGAGGAAGGGCCTGGCGCCGAGCGTCCAGGCAATCGAGTAGTCGAGGCCGTGGCGCTCGAGAATTTCGCACAGGCGGGCCTTGAGGCTGTCCGGCGTGCTGGCCGTGGCGAAGCGGAAATTGAAGAGCACGTCGACGCTGCCGGGAATGACGTTGCTGGCGCCGGTGCCGCCGTGCATGTTCGAGATCTGCCAGGTCGTCGGCGGAAAGAATTCGTTGCCTTCGTCCCACACCGTCTGCGCAAGTTCGGCGATGGCCGGCGCGGCGAGGTGGATCGGGTTCTTTGCCAGATGCGGGTAGGCGATGTGCCCTTGCACGCCCCTGACCGTGAGTTTGCCGGAGAGCGAGCCGCGCCGCCCGTTCTTGACCGTGTCGCCGAGCTGCGTAACCGCCGTCGGTTCGCCGACGATGCAGTAGTCCATCGCCTCGCCGCGCGCCTGCAGCGCTTCCGTGACGGCGACGGTGCCGTCGGTCGCATCGCCTTCCTCGTCGGAGGTGAGCAGGAAGGCAATCGATCCGCCATGCTGCGGCCGTGCGGCAACGAAGGCTTCGACCGAGGTGACGAAGGCGGCGAGCGAACCCTTCATGTCGGCCGCGCCGCGCCCGTACAGCATCCCGTCGCGCTGGACGGGCTGGAACGGGTCGCTGCGCCACTGCTCGAGCGGCCCGGTGGGCACGACGTCGGTATGGCCGGCAAAACACAGCAGCGGGCTGGCGCTGCCGCGCCGCGCCCAGAGATTGGTGACGCCGTTGCGATTGATGTACTCGCAGGTGAAACCGATGCGGGCGATGCGTTCGACGATCAGCGGCAGGCAGCCGGCGTCGTCGGGGGTCAGCGAAGGGCGCGAAATCAGCTGTTCGGCCAGGCGCAGGGTGGCGTCCGGCGCGATGTTTGAGACGCTGTTACTGGGCATGGGTCGTTTCTTCGCTCTCGTTGAGGTGCAGCGTGAATTCGTCGAAGGACGCGCCGGCGGCAAGGTCGAGCGGCGCGTCGCCATTTTTTTCTTCCTTGCGGGCGCTGCCGACAGCCTCGGAATTGTTGATCAGCCAGGAAAGATTGGTCGGCGAGTCGGCATTGGCCAGCGCCTCATCGAGCGTGATGATGCCGTCGCGGTAGAGGTGGAACAGGTCCTGTTCAAAGGTCTGCGAGCCCGGCGCAAGGCTTTGCTCCATCGCATCCTTGACGCTCGATATTTCGCCGCGCTCGATCAGTTCCTGGATGTGGCGCGTGTTGAGCAGCACTTCGGCGGCCGGCGTGCGCTTGCCGTCCGGCTTGCGCACCAGGCGCTGCGAGACGATCGCCTTGAGGCTGGCCGAGAGGTCGAGGTAGAGCGAGGTGCGGCTCTCGAGCGGGAAGAAGTTCACGATCCGGTTCAGCGCGTGGTAGCTGTTGTTGGCGTGCAGGGTGCCAAGGCAGAGGTGGCCGGTCTGCGCGTAGGCGATGGCGGCCTGCATGGTCTCCTTGTCGCGGATTTCGCCGATCAGGATGCAGTCCGGCGCCTGGCGCATGGCGTTCTTCAGCGCCGGTTCCCAGCCCAGCGTATCCATGCCGAGTTCGCGCTGGTTGACGATCGACTTCTTGTGCTTGAAGAGAAACTCGATCGGGTCCTCGATGGTCAGGATGTGGCCGCTGCGATGCGCATTGCGGTAATCGAGCATCGACGCGATGGTCGTCGATTTACCCGAGCCGGTCGAGCCGACGAGCAGGATCAGGCCGCGCTTTTCCATGATCAGCTCGCTGAGCACGGGCGGCAGCATCAGCGTGTCGAGGTCCGGGATGGTGCTGAGGATGTAGCGCACGACGATCGAGATCGAGCCGCGCTGCCGGAAGATGTTGATGCGGAAATTGCCGACCTGCGGCACGCCGAAGGAGAGGTTCATCTCCATCGTCGCTTCGAAGGTCTTCAGCTGGTCGTGCGACATCAGCTCGAAGGCGATTTTCTCGATCATCGCCGCGTCCATCACCTGCTGATTGACCGGGATCGTGTTGCCCTGAATCTTGATGTGGATCGGCACGCCGACGGAGATGAAGATGTCCGATGCCTCCTTTTCCGCCATCAGATGGAAAAGTTTATCGAGAATCATCGTGCCTCCGCCGGTTCGCTACCGATTTTAGTGCCGGATACGGGCGTTCAGTCGCCGCGCAGCAGGTCGTTGATGCTGGTCTTGGCGCGCGTCTGCGCGTCGACCTTCTTGACGATCACCGCGCAGTAGAGGCTGTAGCTGCCGTCCTTCGAGGGCAGGTTGCCGGCGACGACCACCGAGCCCGGCGGCACGCGGCCGTAATGGACTTCGCCGGTTTCGCGGTCGTAAATCTTGGTCGACTGGCCGATATAGACGCCCATCGAGAGCACCGAGCCTTCACCGATGATGACGCCTTCGACGACTTCGGAACGCGCGCCGATGAAGCAGTTGTCCTCGATGATCGTCGGGTTGGCCTGCAGCGGCTCGAGCACACCGCCGATGCCGACGCCGCCCGAGAGGTGCACGTTCTTGCCGATCTGCGCGCACGAGCCGACGGCGGCCCAGGTGTCGACCATCGTGCCTTCATCGACGTAGGCGCCGATGTTCACGAAGGACGGCATCAGGATCACGTTCTTGCCGAGGAAGCAGCCGCGCCGGGCGCCGGCCGGCGGTACGACGCGGATTCCCGAACGGGCGAATTTTTCGGCGTCGTAGTTCTGGAACTTGGTCTGCACCTTGTCGTAGTAGCGCATCGGGCCGCCGTCCATGACCTGGTTGTCCTCGAGGCGGAAGGAAAGCAGCACGGCCTTCTTGATCCACTGGTGGGTGACCCAGTCGCCGTCGATTTTCTCGGCGACGCGCAGCTTGCCTTCATCGAGCTGGCCGAGTACCAGCGAGACGGCTTCGCCGATCTTGGCCGGTGCGCTGTTGGGCGCCAGCGAGGCGCGGTTTTCCCATGCGTCTTCGATGATCTGCTGGATATCCTGCATTTTGTTTTTCCTAGAGTTTTGAAATGAATGAATGGATGCGGCCGGCGGCTTCGACGCAGTCGGCCAGCGGGGCAACCAGTGCGATGCGGATAAAGCCGGCGCCGGGGTTGACGCCATTGGCTTCGCGGGCCAGGTAGCTGCCCGGAACGACCGCCACATTATAGTCGGCGAGCAGCGCCCGGGCGAACTCGGTATCCGGCATGCTGTTGGGGGTGCGCCCCGAAGGAAGTACTCTTGGGGTACGCAGCCAGAGGTAGAAACCGGCATCGGGCATCGCTGCGCCGAGCACGTCGGCGAGCAGCGGCGTGACGGCGGCGAATTTCTCGGCGTACTGGCGACGGTTTTCGCGAACGTGCGCCTCGTCGTTCCACGCGGCGACGCTGGCGGCCTGCACCGCCGGATTCATCGCGCTGCCGTGGTAGGTGCGGTAGAGCAGGTAATTCTTGAGGATCGCCGCGTCGCCGGCAACAAAGCCCGAGCGCATGCCCGGCACGTTGGAGCGCTTGGACAGGCTCGAGAACATGACCAGGCGCTCGAAACCGCGTCCGAGCAGGCGGGCGGCCTGCATGCCGCCGAGCGGCGGGCTGGCTTCGTCGAAGAAGATTTCCGAGTAGCATTCGTCCGAGGCGATGACGAAGCCGTACTTGTCGGAGAGCGCAAAAAGCTGCTTCCAGTCGTCAAGATCGAGCACCTTGCCGGTCGGGTTGCCCGGCGAGCAGACGTAGAAAAGCTGCACGCGCTGCCACTCGGCGTCGCTCAGCGCGCCGTAGTCGAAGGCGAAATCGTTTTCCGGCAGCGTATTCAGGAAGCGCGGTTCGGCGCCGGCCAGATAGGCGGCGCCTTCGTAGATCTGGTAGAAGGGGTTCGGGCTGACGATCAGCGGCACATAGCCGCGCGAAGGATCGATCACCGTCTGCGCAAAGGCGAACAGCGCCTCGCGCGAACCGTTGACCGGGATGACCTCTTTTTCGGCGTCGATGCCGGCAAGGCCGTAGCGGCGCTCCATCCATGCCGCGATGGCCTGGCGCAGGGCAGGGCTGCCCAGCGTGGTAGGATAATTGGCCAGTCCGCCGAGGCCGGCGCTCAGCGCTTCCTTGATGAAGGCCGGCGTCTCGTGCTGCGGTTCGCCGATCGAAAGCTTGATCTCGCGAAAATCCGGGTTGGGTTTGACGCCGGCAAGCAGCTGCCGCAGTTTTTCGAAGGGGTAGGGCTGCAGCTGGGCAAGATGAGGATTCACGTCGGTTCGGTCGTTGGTGTCGGACGCAGGATTATAAGG
>JBAQRB010000312.1:0-6625 GCA_049295655.1 Rhodocyclaceae bacterium | reverse complement strand
ATTACGGAAAGGGAGTGGAATGAATGGCTCCCTAACTATGTGGTGCATGGGACGCTGTGCGATAAAACTGCGCAGCATCCCTGACCTCCACGTTGTACCTCAAAATGACCACACACGAACTCGACCTGCTTGAGAACGCGATCGACAGTCTGGCAGAAGCTCTTGCCAAGTTTGAGGAAGGCGATGGAGGAGAGCCAAAGGCATTTAAGTTCGCCGTGCTGCACATGGCGCACTTTGTTGAGCTTGTCTTCAAGCATCACATTGCGAGCAAGCATCCGCTTCTCATCTACAAAGATCCGTTCTCCCCAAAGGTTGATAGAAACAAGACCATCACGCTTTGGGACGCAATCAACTTCATAAACAACGAGGCTGCCGACGCGGTTTCCCCTTCGCTTAAGCGAGACCTAGAGTGGCTAAAGCGCTTACGAAACGAGATCGAGCACCACAAATTCAAGATGGAGGTTCCGGAGGTTCGAGCCACCATTGGTCGACTCTTTCGGTCTGTGATCGAGTTTCTTGAGGAACACACAGAGATTGAGTTGGAATCACTGATCCCGGACTCGACGATGGAGACGTTTCAAGTTTTATCCGACGAATATGAGTTCAAACTTCGTACCGCGTTGAAGGAAGCCGAAGAGTTTGAAGCCACAAATTCACCAGACCATCACGATCCTGATGCACTTCCTGCACGACTAGATTGTGAGAATTGCGGAAACCCAACACTAATACAAAACGAAAAATCGAGTACTGGATATCGTTGCCTCGTTTGCGACAACGAGGACGGTGACAACATTCCTGCCAATTGCGATATCTGCGGCGTATCAACCGCACAAGGTGAGCTAAAAGTTTGGAAATTGGATGACGGCGAATATGAGCACCGTTGTTACTACTGCTCTGGCCAATATCATGCTGACAAAGATGACTAAAACTGAAGCCCAACCCATCATTCCACGGGACGCTGCGCGTAAAAGCCGCGCAGCGCCGGTCACCTCTACGTTGGGCGTCATGCTCGGTAAGTTCCACGCTTCAAACAATGGAAGTAGTGTCGAATGATTGAGTACCGCGAGAACCAAGCACTTGAACCCGTCGACGTTGCCCGTGTCTTCGAGGCATCGGGCATTCGCAGGCCAACGAAAGATATTCCGCGCATTGCGCAAATGTTTGCGAACGCAAACGTTGTCATTTCAGCGTGGGACGGAGTCCGCCTAATCGGCGTAAGTCGGGCGCTGACGGACTACAGCTATTGCTGTTACCTCTCCGATCTTGCAGTTGACGTCGCCTACCAAAAGCACGGCATCGGCCGGGAGTTGATCCGACGCACCCAGTCCATTATTGGAGAAGAGGTCTCCCTTATCCTGATGTCTGCGCCCGGTGCGATGGCCTATTACCCCAAGGTTGGTTTTGCGTTGGCAGACAACGCCTATGTCATTCGGCGGAAGCGTTAATGATGCCCACCCCTGCGGAACACCAAAGCAGGCGACTGCTGCAGTACCCGAACACGCCCTGACGCTCACCCGATCCGGCAGTGCTGTCTGCCGAGTTCAAGCCGGGCGTTGCCCGGAGAGCCAATGAATACGCGGCTCTTCAGGCAGCGGTCGAGAGCGGTGACGAAGCAAGCGCCGCCGCGAGCGGCGGCTGGCTGACGATCAAAGCCGGGTGCGTCCGGCGGCGCTCGGCTTGGCGCCGCCTCTCGTGCGCGCGGCCGGCGGCGTTTTCCCGCTCGCTTGGGTCGGCTGACCGGCAAGGCGGAAAAAAGTCATGGTCTGCTGCAGTTGCTCGGCCTGCGCGCCGAGTTCCTCGGCGGTCGCGGCCAGCTCTTCGGACGACGCGGCGTTTTGCTGCGTCGCCTGGTTGAGCTGATTTATCGCGCTGCTGATCTGGCCGACGCCGGACGACTGCTCGGACGACGCCGAGGCGATTTCCTGAACGAGGTCGGAGGTCTTGCGGATGGTCGGCACCATCTCGGTGAGCAGCGTGCCGGCGCGCTCGGCCTGCTTGACCGACGAGGCGGCGAGGTTGCCGATTTCCTGCGCGGCGACCTGCGAGCGCTCGGCGAGCTTGCGCACCTCGGCGGCAACCACCGCGAAGCCCTTGCCATGATCGCCGGCACGCGCCGCCTCGATTGCCGCGTTGAGTGCCAGCAGGTTGGTCTGGTAGGCGATGTCGTCGATGATGCCGATCTTGCCGGCGATGCTCTTCATGTCGTCGACCGTCTTGCCGACCGCGTCGCCGCCTTCGACCGCCTCGTTGGCGGCCTTCGCCGCCATGCCGTCGGTCACTTTGGCGTTCTCGGTGTTCTGCGCGATCGATGCGGTCATCTGCTCCATCGACGCGCTCGTTTCCTCGACGCTGGCCGCCTGTTCGCTCGACGACTGCGCGAGCGACTGGGCGGTCGCCGAAACCTGTCCCGAGGCGTTGGTCAGGTTATCGGCGGCGGTGCGCACCTCGCCGATGATCTGCGCCAGCTTGCCGACCATGTGCTGCATGGCGGCCATCAATTGCCCGACTTCATCCTTGCTTTTGACCTCGATGCGCACCGAAAGGTCGCCGTCGGCCAGCCCGTCGGCGACGTCGAGCGCCGCCTTGAGCGGCCGGGTAATGCTGCGGGCGATCAGATAGCTCAGCAGCATGGCGAGCAAGAGGGCGACGACACTGACGCCGATTACCAGCGTGCGCGCCGCGGCGTAGGCTTCATGCGCATCCTTGCCGCCCTGCGTCAGCAACTCGCCCTGGAAATCGGCCAGCGCCTTGGTACTCGCCTGGAAAGCGCCCAGAATCGGGCGCAGTTCGTTTTGCAGATAGGCGCGCGACGCCTGCACGTCGCCGGCTTCGACCAGCGCGATCAGTTTTTCCTGCCCGGCGACATAACGCTGCCGCTCCTCGGCCATTTTCTGGAAAAGCGCCTTGCCGCGCGGCTGATCGAGCTGGCTGCCCAGTTTGTCGAGCGTCGTTCCGATCTGCTTGCGCATCGCCAGAATCTGTTCCTTGTTGCGCAGCAGGTCGTCGCGGCTGTCGGTCAGCATCATGTTGCGCAGGCGGATCGCGATGCCGCTGGTGTGGTCGATGATCTCGTTGGCCATCTGCGCGCGCGGCCAGCGCTGGTCGGCGACCGTCGCCAGCGCATCGTCGAGTTGCGCCAGGCGCGTGACGCTGACGAAGGCCAGAACGAACATCAGCAGAATGACGGCAGCAAAGGCCGACGCGAGTCGGGCGCCGATTTTTATATTTTTGAACATAGCAAGCCCCCAAGTGTGAAACGAAATATCCAGCAAGTTGACCGCCGAGGGGCGGCAAGGTTCCAATCCTTCGCGCGGAGCGGCGCAGCCGGCGCGCATCCGCGTGCTCGACTGGCTAGCCTCCCCAGGCACTCAATGGCCTTAACCAAGCATTCGTTCTGGACGAATACTCAACTCGTTGAGCTACGCAGGAATTATCCGGAGAATGGCTAATTTAGTCGTTCTCCGGATAATTGACAGAACTTACCATGCACTGATCGTTCGTGCCAGACGAACACTCCCCGGCTCGGTTTGAAAATAGCGAGCAGTGCTTCGCCCCCGATCCTTTGATCTGACATCAACATCATAAAAGGACGAACAGATCAGGAGGTTTGTCGCACGCTCCCGGTAACTCCCTGAGCCGGCCGCGCAGAGGCGCAATCCGGCCGGATCGGCTATGCTTTCACCTCAGCACTTTTCCTGCCGGATCCTCCCCGACAAGGCGCAATAAGGCTCAACCAAAGAGACGCCGTGTGACCGCTAACGCCATCCGTTTCGCCAGAACACGCTGGATCCTGCTGACGATCATGCTGTCGCTGATCGTGCCGCTGATCGCCGCGTCGATCGTCGGACTGCATGGCCCGCAAATCGAACGGGAAACCAAGACCAACCTCGAAGTCGTGGCCAGGCTCAAGGCCGAACAGGTTGAACGCTGGCTGACCGAGCGGATCAGCAATTCCCAGGTAATCGCAGCCAATTCGGCGATCATCGAACTGATCGCCGAGCAACAACGCAGCGCCAGCCCGGAACGGCTCGAGAGGATTCGCCGCTGGCTCGATGCCGTCCGCGAGGGCGGAAACTACCCGGCCGCCCACCTGATCGATGTAAAGGGGAAAATGCTGCTCGCCCTAGGCGAACCACACGATCTGGCTGCAGAAACGATGAGCTTGCTGCCAGTCGCCTTTGCCGACAACAAGGTCGTCAATGGCGACATCCACCTCGAAAAAGAAGATGGTTTGCCGGCGCTCAGCCTCGTCGTTCCGCTGCAGCGGACAGTGAATGGCAAAAAACTGCCGGTGGGCGCCGTCATCCTGCACATTCACCCGGATCAATCGATTTTCCCGCTGATCCTGGCCTGGCCGGCGGCAACGACCAGCGCCGAGACGCTGCTGGTCAGACGCGAAGGGGAATCGGTTGTTTTCCTCAATCAATTGCGCCATACCGCAAACAGCACGCTGAAGCTGCAACGACCGCTCGACAATCTGTCGCTGCCTGCCGCTGTGGCCGTTTTTTCAAACACGGCGGGAACCCTGCGCGGCGTGGATTATCTCGGTGCCGAGGTGCTTGCCGCCTACCGGCCGGTCAGCGGCACCAACTGGCATATCGTGGCAAAAATCGACCGCGACGAAGCCATGCGACCGCTCTGGAGCCTGGTGTTCTGGATCACGCTGGTCGCATCCGCGGCCCTGGCCGCGGTTCTCCTTGCGCTGGCCCTGCTTTGGCGCCAGCAAAAGCGCGCGGAACTGTCGCAGCTCGTGCGCGAAAGCGAGGCACGCTTTCGCGCCGTGGCCCACACCGCGCGCGATGCGATCATTACCACCGATGTCGGCGGCAGGATTGTCGACTGGAACCCGGCCGCCGAGCATCTGTTCGGCTACAGCGCAGCCGAAGTCAGCGGGCAGGAACTGACGCTGATCATTCCGCAACGCTTCCAGAAGGCGGCGATGAAGGGTTTCCGACGGATGCTGAACGGCGACCCCGAGCGGCGGGATGGAAGCAGCGCTGAGCTGATCACCCAGCGCAAGGACGGCCAGGAAGTTCTCGTCGAACGCGCCGTTGCGCTGTGGGAGACGACGACAGGCCGCTTCTTCACGACGACGATGCGCGATATCGGCCCGCGCAGACGGGAAGAAGAAAACAATCGCCGTCTGCTGGCCGAAAACGAGACCATCCTGCGCAACGCGCTGGTCGGGATTGTCTATCTCAAACGGCGGCGCGTCGTTTCATGCAATCGCCGTTTCGAGGAAATTCTTGGCTATGGCCCCGGCGAATTGATCGGCGAGTCGTCGCAACGTTTTTACGACTCGCAGGAAACCTTCGAGGCACTCGGCGAACGCGCCTACTCGGCATTGCTCACCACAACCAACTACACCGAGGAGGTGATGCTCAGGCGCAAGGATGGTCACCTGTTCCCGGGCGCGCTGAACGGCTGCGCGATCGACCCGGCGCATCCCAATGAAGGCAGCATCTGGATTTATGCCGACATTTCCGAGCGTCGCCAGGCCGAACAGGAGTCCCGCAAGCTGCTGCAGGCCATCGAACAGGCGTCGGTCTCCATCGTCATCACCAACTGCCGGGGCATCATCGAGTACGTCAACCCGGCTTTCACCCGGGTGACCGGCTACAGCCGGAACGAAGCGATCGGCAACAATCCGAGCATCCTGAAATCGGGCACCACGCTCCCGTCGGTCTATCAGGATCTCTGGCAATCGATCAGTGCCGGCAAGGTCTGGCAAGACGTGCTGCTCAACCGCCGCAAGGACGGCGAAACGATCTGGGAAGACACCTCGATCTCGCCGCTGATCAACGACCATGGCGAGATCACCCATTACGTCGCGGTCAAGGAAGACGTCACCGAGCGCGTTCGCGTGCAGCAGCAATTGATCGACCACCATGTGCATCTTGAAGAGATGGTCGAACAAAGAACCGTCGAACTGAGCGCAGCGCTGGCCGAGGCAAAAATCGCCGATCAGGCGAAGGACACCTTCCTCGCCAACATCACCCACGAGCTGCGCACCCCGCTCAGCGCCGTGATCGGTTTTTCGGGATTGGCCCGCCCCCTGAGCACCGACCCGCGGCAACGCGAGTATCTGGACAAGATCACCAGCGCCGGGAAAACGCTCTCGGCCGTCATCGACGACCTGCTTGACCTCTCGAAAATTGCGGCGGGCCGGATGACGCTCGAGGCCAGCACCTTCAGCCTGCGCCAACTGCTCGCCCGCAGCCGCTCGACCATCTCGTTCAAGGCCGAGGAAAAGGGCCTGCAACTGATCGAACGCATCGACGACGAGATTCCCGATGCGCTGCTCGGCGACTCGCTGCGGCTTGAACAGATCCTGCTCAATCTGTTGAGCAACGCGGTCAAATTCACCGCAGCCGGGCAGATCGAGATGCGCATCGGCCTGCACGCCCGCACGACGGAACGGGTCTGCCTGAACATCGAGGTTCAGGATAGCGGGATCGGCATGCGCGCAGAGGATCTTGATCTGCTCTTCAAGCCTTTCTCGCAGACCGACGCTTCGATGAGCCGAAAATTCGGCGGCACCGGCCTCGGTCTGGCGATCTGCAAGCGCCTGGCCAACCTGATGGACGGCGAGATCGACGTCAGCAGCCTTGAAGGCAGCGGCACC
>JBAQRB010000311.1:0-14710 GCA_049295655.1 Rhodocyclaceae bacterium | reverse complement strand
GATGGCGGTCTTGAAGGGCTCGACTTCGTTCAGGCTTGCTCCCTGGTTGGGCACAAAGAAAGCCGCGCCGAGCAAAACGGCGAGCACCAGATAACGGCCCCATTCCAATCGTTTGGCGAGCGCCAGCCGAATGCGCATTCGCGGCAGATGCAGCCGGCGTGCCAGAAGGCCGATAAACTCCTGCAGCGCGCCGAACGGGCAGAGCCAGCCGCAGAAGGTGCCGCGCCCCCAGACGACAAAAGTGATCAGCGTAAAGGCGATGAGCAGCAGCGAAATCGGGTCGTAGAGAAAACTCGACAAGCCCTGCCCGGCCTTCAGCGCCTTGATTGCGCCGGTGACCTGGACGATCGAGAGCTGGCCCTGCACGTACCAGCCGACATAAAGCAGGGTGAAGGTCAGGAAGCCGAGACGGAAAACTTTCAGGCGCCGGGCGTCGATCGAAATCCAGCGCGGGCGGGCAAGAACGATGCAGAGCAGGATCAGCGCCGAGCCCAGGATCGTCAGATCGAGCCAGCGCTGTTGCCAGGCCAGCAGCCACTCGGGGAGCGGTTCCGGCGGATAGACGAACAGGCGGGCAGGTGGCGCGTAGGAAAGCTTGACCTCCTTGTGCGTCAACACCGGCAGGATCATGCCTTTGGCACGGACAATGTCGAGCGCAATATCAAGCGGACGCGCAGGATCGAGGCCGGCCTCGGCGTAAATCCCGAAAATGAGCGAGGTGTTGAGATTCGCCGGAGCAGCAGATACGTTCGGTTCGAATCCCTGATCCCTCCCCTCCAGAAAGAGACCGTCCTGGGCGAAGGACAGGCGGCGGGATTGCGCTGCGGGAACAAAATTTTCATCGACAAAGGCGTAGCGCCCGCCTGAACCGATCCACCAAAGATGGGCGTTATCGAAATTACGCGCCATGACTGCCTTGAACTGCGCGTCACCGAGTATCGAGCGGCCAATGCTCGGTGTATTCAGATAGGCAATGTAAAGATCGACGAATACCTCGTCGGGATGGGCCAGGGCATCGTTGTCGACGCCGGCGCCATCGGTAGCGGCAAACAGTTTCTCGACCTCGCCATTGCTCAGACGCAAATGGCCGATCGTGCCGTTCTTCAGCATGTCGGCAAAAGCCAGCGGCTCGTCGACCTCGGGGCGGACCAGCGCGGACGGGCCGCGCTTGCTGCGCGCAGCAAATCCAAGCTTGGCGCGGGCAACTTCAAGCGCGGCGCCAAGAACGCTCTGGTTGACGATACGCACCGAGGCAGTGGCCTTGGAAACGCCATCCAGCGTTGTCTGTCCGCTCCGAGTGTCGGCCGGGCCGGTCCGGTTACGGGCGGCGTTCAGGGCAATCAGAAACTGCTGCTTGAGGTTGCGCCCGGCGTACTGGGTAACGAACTCGCGCAACGGCGCTTCGCCAAGACCGCCGAGAAAAACCGGCTCATGCTGGCGCAGCAATTCGACATTCATGAAGTTCCCCTTGCGGTCGATGGCAACCAGGAAATTCATCGGCGTTCCCTCGAAACCGGGAATCGGCGCCAGATCCACCGACTCGAAAACGTAGCCGACCGGCCCGGCCTCCGGCTCCAGCTCACTGGTCAGCGGCCAGGCCGGGATCTGCCCCAGTTTCTCCTGCACCTGCAGCGGCGGCGGAAAGCGTCGTTCGATGTCGGCCTTGCTCAGCTCGCCGGCCTGCGCCATGGGCAATGCCGCAAACCAGGCCAGCATGAATAGCGCGAGTGTGCATCGCCAACCCACAAGTATTGTGCCGGCGTCGTGAGCGTCGTGAATATCCTGCGCCATTGTCTGCAGCTTCCCCATGTCTCGTCCTCTTGTCGTTTGCCGGGGGGCACAGCCACACCGCAGCCGGTTTTTACCGAGCGCTACGATTGTAGGTGCGCACCCGCCGCGTGGTAAGGGGCGGTGCAGACGCCGGGCAAATTGCCCGGTGACAATGCTGTTCTTGCCCGCAGCGTGGCCGACGCCATCCGGCACACGGCAGAGTCTCTAAAATCGGACACGGCTTACGCCATGTCCGTTCAACTTCTCAGGAGACCTCCCATGTCCAGTTTTGTCCGCAACCTGCCCCGCCTCGCCGTGGCCGCCCTGTTGTCCGCATCCTTCACAGCCGTCGCCGCCCCCGCCCTCAAGGTCGAGGAAAGCGTGACCCTCGCCGCCCCGCCGGCGACCGTCTGGAAAGTCATCGGCGACTATGCCGCTCTGCACCAATGGCATCCGGTGGTTGCCGCCACTGAAATCACCAAGGGCAAGGACAACGTTCGCGGCGCCGTGCGCACGCTCACCACCAGGGACGGCGCCAGGATCGTCGAGGAACTGCTGGCCTACAACGGCAAGGGCCATTCGATGCGTTACCGCTTCCTTGAATCGCCGATCCCGGTAACCGACTATGTATCGACGCTCGCCGTCAAGCCGGACGGCAAAGGTAGCCGTATCGTCTGGACGGGCGAGTTCAAGCGCACCGACCAGATCGACGACGCCAAGGCCAAAGAGATTTTCGTCGGCATCTACCGCGCCGGTTTCGAAGGCGTCCGCGCCAAGCTGGGTGAAACGGCGAAGAACTGAGCGCAGGAGACCTCATGAAATACGTCCGCAACCTCTTTACCGCCTCCGGGAGCCGCCATGTCCAATGACCGTCGTCACTTTCTCAAAACGCTTGCCGCCTTGCCGCTGGCGATACAGCTGCCGGCACTGGCCGACACGGATCTGGCCGCCCTCCGGCAGCGCGGCAAACTGCGCATCGCCGTCTACAACCGCTTCCCGCCCTATTCCGATGCCGACCGGGGAATCGATGTAGACCTCGGCAAGGCCATCGCCGGGCAGCTCGGCCTGACGCCTGAAATCATCGGCTTCAGAGCCGGCGAGGAGATGGGCGACGATCTGCGCAACATGGTCTGGAAAGGGCATTACCTGCGGGGAGAGCCGGCGGATGTAATGATGCACGTGCCGGTCGATCAGGTTCTCGCCCAAGCCAACGAACAGGTGCGCATCTTCGGCCAATACCATCACGAATCGCTGGCCATGGCGCGCGATGCTTCCCGCGTTCCGCCCCCCCAGGGATCGGCGGCGGTGGCCCTCGAAGTGTTCACCCGCGAGAAAATCGGTGTTGAAAAAGACACGCTGGCGGACACCTTTCTTCTTGGCGTAATGCACGGCCGCTTACGGGAAAACGTGGTGCATTTCCGCTCGGTCGGCGAGGCCACAAAGGCGCTTAACGAAGGTGCGCTGGCTGCAGTCCTCGCACCGCGAGGGGAGCTTGAAGCGGCGTTGCCGGGCGAGAGGCGATTTACCATCGACGACGCCAGGATCGCCGGGCTGACGGTGAGTCGCTGGCCCTTGGGCATGGCGGTCAAGGCCGATGCGGTCGACCTCGCCGCCGCGCTCACCCGCGCCCTGGCCAAGTTGCAGAAGGAGGGGGCCGTAGCCGCTATCTTCAAAAGTCACGGGCTTACCCTGCAGGAGGCGTAAGCGAGGATCGGCGCAGAAGCTGCGGGGGTAGGCCACGGCCCGCTGGTCTACGCGCCGGATCGGAACCTTTTGTGACACAAGGGAGAACAACGATGGATTCATTAGACATCTGGAGCACTCATGCGATGGCCTTTCTGCTGACGATCGCCATCGATACCACACTGCTCTTCACCTTGCCGATGGCCTTCAGGCGATATGTTGCAGGCGCCCAAAAACCGATCTCGTTTGCCGTCTGCATTCATGCTTTTGTTTTTGCATTGACCGGCTCTGCCCCGGTCGTGGCTGGCGAAGCGGTGGACTGGCCCGTGCACGGCCACGATCTCGGCGCGCAGCGCTACGTGACGCTGAACGAAATCCACCGCGACAACGTGGCGCAATTGGCGTCGGCGTGGACCTGGCGCAGTGGCGTGTCGGCCAGCTTCCAGGCGACGCCGATCGTGGTCGATGGCGTGATGTATCTGTCGCTTCCCTACAGCCACGTGGCGGCGCTCGATGGCCGCAGCGGTCGTCCGCTGTGGCGCTACGAGCACCGCCGCCGGCCCGGCGACTTGTGCTGCGGCCCGGCCAACCGAGGCGTCGCGGTCAAGGACGGCCGGGTCTTCGTCGGCACCGTTGACGCCCGCCTGGTGGCGCTCGATGCGCGCAGCGGGAAGCCGCTGTGGGACGTCGCGGTGACCGGCTTCGGCGCCGACGTGCCGACCGAGCGCATGACGCAGTTGCCGCCGGAGGATGCGCTGTCAAAGGGCGAAGATCGCGGCTCGACCGGCGTCGGCATCGTCATGGCGCCGCAGGTATTCGGCAATCTGGTTATTGTCGGCATCACCGGCGTCGGCTACGGCCTGCATCCGGGCAACGCATCGGTGGGCATTCCCGGCCAGTACGGCCGCCCCGGCCTGCTGGCCGCCTTCGACGCGGCGACGGGCCGGCGCGTCTGGGAGTTCGAGGTCACCGCGCCCGGCTGGGAAGGCGACTACCCGGCGCGCACCGCAGACGGCCTCGACCTGGGGCGCGACATCGCCGCCGAGCGCGCCGCTGCGCCGGCCTTCGCCGAGGCCTGGCGCTACGGCGGCGGATCGCTGTGGGCAACGCCAACGGTCGATGCGCAGCGCGGCCTGATTTTCTTCGGCACGGGCAACCCGTCGCCCAAGATGGTCGACGCCTCGCGCCCGGGCGACAACCTGTACACCTCGTCGCTGGTGGCGCTCGACGTGCGCACCGGCAAACGCGTCTGGCACCATCAGCAAATACCGCACGACCGCTGGGGCTACGACGTGGCCAGCCCGGCCGTGCTGTTCGACCTGCAACGCGACGGCGAGACGATCCCGGCGCTGGCCCAGCCGAGCAAGCTCGGCTGGGTGTATGTGCATGACCGGCGCGACGGGCGCCTGATCTACCGCTCCGCAGCCTTCGTGCCGCAGCACAACCTGTTCGCCGCGCCGACGCCGGAAGGCGTGGTCATCGCGCCGGGAATCACCGGCGGCGCCAGCTGGTCGCCGTCGGCGCTCGACCCCGCGCAAAATCTGCTGCTGGTGCCGGCGATCAACATCCCGACGCGCTATTCGGCGCGCGAGGGCAAAGGCGCCGACGGCACGAGCTTCCGCTACGTGGTGAGCGAGCTGCAGGATACGCGCGGCGGCAGCCTCACCGCGATCGACCTGACCAATGACGGCAAGATCCGCTGGCAGCTGTCGATGGACGAGCCGATGGTTGGCGGCGTGCTCGCCACGGCGGGCGGACTGCTCTTCTCGGGCGCCGGCCACAATACCTTTGCCGCCTTCGACAGCGCGAGCGGCAAACGCCTGTGGGAATACCGCTGCGCCGCCGGGGTCAACGCGCCGCCGATCAGCTACGCGATCGACGGCAGGCAGTACGTGGCGGTGGCGGCCGGCGGCAACGCCCTGTTCGGCTTCGCGCAGGGCGATGCCGTGCATGTGTTCGCACTGCCGCAGTGAGTCCGTGCTGAAAAACGCCGGCGCGACTTCACCGACTGCCGAGTAAAGAAAGAGGGAGCCGTAGCCGCCATCTTCAGGCGTCACGGGGTTGCCCTGCAAGAGGCGTCAATCCGGGGAATTGTCACGCCAGGGAACTGCCCGATTTCAGGTCGGGCAAATTTCCTGCTCGTTTTGCGGCATGCTGCGCACTTCCCAATGCTTTCTGTACCGACCATGCTCGCCACAATCCGGCAACGACCGCTCGATCTCAAACGCCAACTCCTCGCCCGGGTCAGCCTGTTCGCCCTCGTCGTGCTCATTCTGGGTACCGCAGCGGCACTGTTCGAAACACGCTACCGGGTACGTAGCGACATCCAGCGCACCGGCCTGACCATCCGCCAACTGGTCACCGACGAGATCAACCGCAGCGGCCCCGCCTATAGCCGTACGCTGAGCGACAACAAGGTCGACCTGGCACCGCTCAAGCCGATCGGTCAGTTGCTCAGTTTCTGCATCGAGATGACCGACCTCTACTCGCACGTCATCGAGCACCGTTGCTTTGCCAGCCCGATCGAGGTGCCGGAGCCGCTTGAAGCGCTGATGCGCTGGGTGATCGGCACAGACGCGGTTTACCACGGAAGGGTTGGTCAATACGCCGGCATCACCGCCGCGCAAATGACGGTGACGCCCAATTACGGCAACGAAGTGCTCGAACTCGGGAAAAAGCTGGGCAACCTGCTGGCGGTGAGCGTCATGATCCTGTTCCTGAGCTTCTTCGTATACCGGCCGGTACGCAATGCGCTGGCCCCCTCGGCGGCTATCCTGCAAACGCTGCGCCGCATGGAAAATGGCGATCTGGAGGCGCGCATGCCCGACTTCGCGCTGATCGAGCTGAACCGCATCGGCGAAGGCTTCAACCACTTGGCCGACCGTCTGCAGAACACTATTTGCAACCAGCAACGTCTTGCCCACCGGCTGCTCTCGGCGCGTGAAGAAGAGCGCCAGCATCTGGCGCGCGAGCTGCACGACGAATTCGGCCAGTATCTTGCCTCGCTCAACGCCGAGGCCGCCTTTGCCCGCGAACTGGCCGACGAGGGCGTACCGGCGCTGCGCCCGTGTGCTGACGCAATCGGTCACACGGCCAGCCACATGATGGAGGCGCTGCAACAAATCCTGCACCAGCTGCGCCCGATCGGCCTGGAGGAGTTCGGTCTTCTGCGCAGCCTGCAGCAGCTGGTCGCTGGCTGGAACCAGCGCGGCCGCGACGACACCGTGTTCGTCCTCAACGCCGGCGATGGACTCGACGATCTGCCCGACAACATCAACGTCAGCATTTACCGCATCGTCCAGGAGAGCATTACCAATGCCGTGCGCCACGGCCAGCCCGGCTTGGTGACGGTCACCCTCGGGTGCAGCGCTGCAGGGTTGACGCTGGAGATCGGCGACGACGGCCAGGGCAGCCCAGCGCCGGAAAACCCCGGCACCACGAAAAAATCCGGCGGTTTCGGCCTGCTCGGCATGGAGGAGCGCGTGCTGGCACTCGGTGGTAGTCTGGAGATTCGCCCGGTCGCGACCGGCGGTACCCTCGTCAGCGTCCGCCTGCCGCTGCGCAGTCCGGGCGAAAACGCCGGGGGGGCGCCGGCATGATCAACATCCTGCTCGTCGATGATCACGCCGTTGTCCGCGAAGGCTACCGCCGGCTGCTCGAACGCCGCGTCGACCTGCGCATCGAGGCCGAGGCCAGTTGCGCCGAGGAAGCCCTGCAGTGCCTGCGCACCGGCACGCCCGAGGTAATCATCCTCGACCTCGCACTACCCGGCATGGGCGGCATCGAGCTGACGCGGCGCATCGTGCAGCGCACCCCGGAAGCGCGGATTCTCGTCTTCAGCATGCACCGCGACCCGTTGTTCGCCTCGCAGGCGATTCGCGCCGGCGCCCTCGGTTACGTAACCAAGAGCAGCAGCCCGGACGCTCTCATTCAGGCGGTCTATAAGGTTGCGCGCTGGGAAAAGGTGCTCAGCCCGGATATCGCACCGGAAATGGCCTTCACCCTGCTGCAGGGCGAGAGCAATCCGGCGCAAGAACTCAGCCCGCGCGAGTTCGAGATTCTCCGCCTGCTGCTCGACGGCCAGGGCGTCGAGGAAATCGGTAAACTCCTCAACATCAGCCCGAAGACGGTGCAGAACGGCCACTACCAGATCAAAGCGAAGCTCGGCGTGAAGAACGACATCGAACTCGCCCGGCTGGCAATCAAGCTCAAGCTGATCGACCCATAGTTGCCGACCGGCAGGGGCGACCCGATGGTGCGCGGATGATGTGCGATTTGACGATGGATTTCCCCGAAACGAACCGCTGCTTCTGCTCTGCAGTCAGTCTAAAATGACCGACGCCCAGGAACAGGGAGGAAATATGCAAAAATTACGTCGAATTCTGGTGGTGGACAGCTCGCGTGTCGTGCGTGCGACGCTCGCCAAGCACCTCAAAGAAGATTTCATCATTCGCGAGGAGACGAACGATGAGCCTAGAAAAAGCAGTTAACCACGGCGAACAGCGCGAAGCCTCCCCTTGGGGGACGGCGGGCAGCGCGCAACCTCCCCTCGGGGGACAACGAAAAATCAAGGACTTGTATGAAATTACCTAATCACCCGCTGGGTGATGTGAGGAAAAAGCTCGAAACCCTTGTTTTTCGCTGTCCCACGGGATTTGCTTCGCGGCATGTTCGCCGTGCCCGCCGTGGTTGGAACTGAGGTTTTTAGGATGAGTCGGCCTGGCAGACGCTGGTCCTCGATTCATCGATCGTCGCGGTCATTTCAAGCGAACACACGCCGAAACCAGGCGAGCAGGAATTGCTCCAGCGCTTGCGGGCGAACCCCTTGCGGCACCTGAACAAGCTGCCCTTTCTGCTGATTGCATCCGGCACCGGCGGCGCCAGACAGCGTGCCGGAAAAACCACCGACGCTGCTGTCGCACGATGAAATCGAGCAACGGATAAGGCACGCGCTCGCCAGCGCCGACGATCAGCCAAACGCGGTTTGCGCGCTGATGTTCGGCATCGTCAACCATGACGGGCTGAGCGATCAATTCGGCCAGGAAGTCGCGACAGAACTCGGCTCGCGCTTTGCCCAGTTGCTGCTCGGTAAAATCGGCCCGCAGGACGCCATTGCGCGCTACAGCAGCGAGCGTCTGCTGATCGTTACGCGCGGCCTCGAACTGAAACACAATGCGCGCACTTCGCCAGGCGGGTTTGTCAGAGCCTGGCCTCGGGGCAAATCACCGTGCATGGGCAAAAGATCAAACTCACCGCGACGGCGGGAGCGGCCATGGCATGCGAAGCTGGCGTGACGTCCAGCCAGGATTTGCCGGCTCTGGCCAGTCAGCGCCTGGACCGGGCGCTGGCTTGCGGCGGCAATGCCGTGGTGATCGACAGCCGGCCTGAATGCCCCTTGCACAATTCCGGCGTGCTGCTGCCGACGATGCTGGCGGCACTGAACGCGAGCGACGATAAAGCCATCGCCGCGCGGATCGGCACACTCGGTCTGCAGATTCTGCCGTTGCTCAAAGCGCTGAATCGGGAACTCGCTCTCGGCTTGTCATTGCCGGAAATCCAGCGGCAATTACAGCAGCGTGCGCAAGTGGAGAGTGGCATGGAAAACCGCGCGGCAAGCAGCGGGCAAACGCTTCGAAGCCGCGCCTGCCCGTCGGCAACGGGCAGATACGCAAGGCATCGGCTCAGAACAAATCGGCGTCCATCGCCATCAGCGATTGCGCGCCGGCGCGTGCCTGGCGGATCAGCGAGGCGGTTTCCGGCAGCAGTTTGGCGTAATAAAAGCGCGCCGTGAGCAGCTTGGCCCGATAAAAATCGTCGCCGGAATCCGGTTTGGCAAGTTGGGCAATGGCGATTCTGGCCATCCGCGCCCAGAACCAGGCAAACACCAGATGCCCGGTAATTTTCAGGTAAGGAACGGCGGCAGCGCCGGCTTCATCTGGATTCTTCAGCGCCTTCATGGCGATTTCCATGCTCAGTTTCTGCAATTTCTCGGCCAGATCGGCAAGCGGCGCGACGAATTCGGCCAGCGCCGGGTTGCCGCTCTCGGCACGCAGGAAAGCGTCAACCAGAGCGCCGAATTTCTTCAGTTTGGCGCCGTTGTCGGCGAGCACCTTGCGCCCGAGCAGATCGAGCGACTGGATCGTGTTGGTGCCTTCGTAAACCTGGCAAATACGGGAGTCGCGCACATACTGCTCCATGCCCCATTCGCTGATGAAACCGTGCCCGCCGAGCACCTGCATGCCGAGGTTGGTGCACTCGAAAGCGTTGTCGGTCAGGAAGGACTTGATGATCGGGATGAGCAGCGCGACCTGGTCTTCGGACTCGGCGCGCGCTGCAGCGTCGGGATGGCTCAGCGACTTGTCGAGTTCGAGCGCCAGCCAGTAGCTGAACGCCCGTCCGCCCTCGGCGTAGGCGCGCTGCGTGAGCAGCATGCGGCGTACGTCGGGATGGACGATGATCGGGTCGGCGGCCTTGTCCGGTGCCGCCGCACCGGTCAGCGCGCGGCTTTGCAGGCGGTCCTTGGCGTAGATCACCGAGTTCTGGTACGCCACCTCGGTCAGGCCGAGGCCCTGCATGCCGACACCGAGACGCGCCGCGTTCATCATCACGAACATCGCCTGCAGCCCCTTGTTCGGCTGCCCGAGCAGCCAGCCGGCGGCGTTGTCGAAATTCATCACGCAAGTCGAATTGCCGTGAATTCCCATCTTGTGTTCGATCGAACCGCAGGCCACCCCGTTGCGCGCACCGAGAGACCCGTCGGGCTGCGGAACGAACTTCGGCACGGCAAACAGGCTGATCCCCTTGGTCCCGGCCGGCGCGCCCGGCAGGCGGGCGAGCACCAGATGGACGATGTTGGCGGCCATGTCGTGTTCGCCGGACGAAATGAAGATCTTGGTACCGCTGATCAGGCTCGATCCGTCGGCCTGCGGTTCGGCCTTGGTGCGCAGGATGCCCAGATCGGTGCCGCAGTGCGGCTCGGTCAGGCACATGGTGCCGGTCCATTCGCCCGAGACGAGCTTCGGCAGGTAGGTCGCCTTTAATTCGTCCGAACCGTGCGCGTGGATGCATTCGTAGGCGCCGTGCGACAGTCCGGGATACATCGTCCACGCCTGGCTCGACGAGTTGAGCATTTCGTAGAGCGCGTTATTGACGACATGCGGCAGCCCCTGCCCGCCGAATTGCGGATCGCAGGTCAGCGCCGGCCAGCCGGCCGCGCAAAACTGCTCGTAGCCCGCCTTGAAGCCGGTCGGCGTCGTCACCGCGCCGTGGTCGAATGTGCAGCCCTCGCGGTCACCGACCTGGTTGAGCGGGAAAACCACCTCGGCGCAAAACTTGCCGCCCTCCTCGAGTATCTGGTCGATCAGTTCGCGATTGGTCTCGGCGTGCGCCGGCAATTGCGCCAGACTCTCTTCGACGCCAAGCAGCTCATGCAGAACGAACTGCATATCGCGCAACGGTGGCTGGTACTGTCCCATGCTGTTTTCCTTTTTTGTGATTTATTGAAATCCCGAGCGCTGCGTCCCGTCGGGCTTCTCGACGCGGAGGCGCTTACCCACCAGAATAAAACGAACGTTTGAACGATGACGGATTCCGGTTTTCTTGTCAAGCGCAGGAAAGCAACGAGGAACAAAGGAGAAGGAACGACGCACGGCAGGCGTGGACGAAAAAAGGGCGCCGGAAGCGCCCTCTTGTCCTGCAACTGATCGAAAAATCAGAAGCGGTAGCCGATACCGATACCGACCATGGTCGGATCCAGATTGAGCTTGCCGACCTTCGTTCCGCCGACGGCAACGTTGGAATTCATCTGCGCGTACTTGACGTCGAAGTTGAGCGACACGTTCTTGGTCAGTGCGTAGTCGAAACCGACTTGCGCGACCAGACCCGTGCTGCTGCGATCAAGCGATGCAGCACCACCGAGGATGTTGTTGCGCTTGGTGAAGAAGGTGTAGTTCACGCCGGCACCGACGTAAGGCTTGATCGCGCCAAAATCAGTGAAGTGGTATTGCAGCAGCAGGGACGGCGGCAGCGCACGGATCGTTCCCTGCTTGCCGCCATTGACCTTGATATCGATGTCCTGCGGGTAGGTCAGCACCAGTTCTGCGGCGATGTTCTTGGTGAAGAAGTAGCTGATGTCGAGTTCCGGGATCCAGCGATTGTCAGCTTCGATCTTGGCGACGTTCGACAGGTTGTCGGCTTGACCATTCGAGAAATCCAGAGCGACGGCGCGAGCGCGCACCAGCCAAGGACCTTCGCCCGCGGCCTGTACCGGAGCGATTGAGAACAGACCTGCGGCGACCAGAGTTGCGACCAGTAGCTTGCGTTGCATCTTGTTACTCCCTTTTTAAAAGACAGCGCTTATCCTATTTTGATAAACACCAATGACGTTTGATCCAGATCAAGTTGACCCTACAATTATCATGGGCATTTGATTTGGAAGAGGAGCCTGCCAAAACCCACCGGCGACCCGCGACAAGGCCGCAATTGCAACTCTGTTGCGTATGGATAAGGTCTGTGCTCTAATCCGCAACCATGAGCGCTGCCGACCTTACTTCAGCCCCTGCCGCACGCGATGCCAATGCCATCACTGCGCAGATCCGCGCGGCCGGAGCGCGGGCGACGCCGGCGCGCATCCGGGTGCTGTGCTTGCTGCACGATGCGCCGGCCGCACTGACCCACCACGACATCGAACGTGAACTCGGCGCGCCAACGCTCGACCGGGTGACGCTCTATCGCGTGCTCGACTGGCTGATCGAATCCGGGCTGGCGCACAAAAGCACCGATGCGCGCGGCGTCTTCCGCTTCTCGGTCGCTGCGGCGGGCGAGCACACGGCCCATGCCCATTTCAGCTGCGAGTCCTGCGGGCGGGTTTTCTGTCTCGATGCCGCACCGCCGAACCCGCCTGCCCTGCCGCCGGGTTTCGCGCTGTCGCGCATGGAAATCGACCTGCGCGGACGTTGCGCCAACTGCAGCGAGGCAACGCAATGAACGCGATGAGCGCGACGAACGAGCCAGCAACGGCGCCGATCCCGGTCACCATCCTCACCGGCTTTCTCGGCAGCGGAAAAACGACGCTGCTCAACCGCATCCTTGCCGAACGTCACGGCGAGAAGATCGCGGTGATCGAGAACGAGTTCGGCGAAGTCGGCATCGACAACGAACTGCTGCTCTCGAGCGCCGACCAGATCGTCGAGATGAACAACGGCTGCATCTGCTGCACGGTGCGCGGCGACCTGATCCGCATCCTCGGCGAACTGGCCGACCAGCGCGCCGCCGGCACGCTGCACTTCGACCGCGTACTGATCGAGACGACCGGGCTGGCCGACCCGGCGCCGGTCGCGCAGACCTTCTTCATCGACGAAGTGATTTCGACGCGCTACCTGCTCGACGCGGTGATCACCGTCGTCGACGCCAAACACGCGATGCAGCAGCTCGACGCCAACGATCAGGCGCAGGAACAGGTGGGATTCGCCGACCGCCTGCTGCTCTCGAAAACCGACCTCGTCGACGCCGAGCAGATCGAGGCGCTGTCGCAACGACTGACCCGGATGAACCCGCGTGCGGCGATCCAGGCCGTGCATTTCGGGCAGACGCCGCTCAGGGAAATCCTCGACATCCGCGGCTTCAACCTGAACGCGATCCTCGACATCGAGCCGGGCTTTCTCGCCAGCCACCACCACCGCCACGACGACCGCATCGAGTCCTTCGTTTTCCGCGCCGAGCGCGATTTCGACGGCAAGCGCCTGCAGGACTTCCTCGGCGCCATCGTCCGCCTCTACGGCGTCGACATGCTGCGCTACAAGGGCGTGCTGGCCGTCGACGAGATGCCCAATCGCGTCATCTTCCAGGGCGTGCACGAACTGATGGGCGGCAGCGTCGGCGCGCCGTGGAGCGAAGGCGAAGCGCGCGGCAGCACGATGGTCTTCATCGGCCGCGACCTGCCGCGCGAGATTTTCGAGCAGGGGCTGGCGCAGTGCCTGCTGTAGCGCCATCCCGCGCGATCCCGGTGACCGTGCTGACCGGTTTTCTCGGCGCCGGCAAGACCACCTTGCTCAACCATCTGCTGCACCAGCCTGCGCTCGCCGATGCGGCGGTGCTGATCAACGAATTCGGCGAAGTCGGCGTCGACCACCACCTGGTCGACAAGGTTGACGACAACATCGTCGTGCTCGACTCGGGCTGCCTGTGCTGCAGCGTGCGCGGCGATCTCGCGCGCGCCCTGCGCAACCTCTTCATGCGCCGCCTGCGGCGCGAGATTCCAGCCTTTTCGCGCGTGCTGATCGAGACCACCGGGCTGGCCGATCCGGCGCCTGTTTTGCACACGCTGCTCGAAGACTTCTTCATCGCCGAGCGCTACCGCATCGACGGCGTCGTCGCGGCGGTCGACGTGACGCACGCTGGCGACCAGCTTTCACGCCATTTCGAGGCGGTGAAACAGGTGACAATGGCCGACCGCCTGCTGCTCACCAAATGCGATCTGGCGACCCCGCACGAGCTTGAGTCGGTTTCGCGCCGCCTCGCCCGCGCCAACCCCGGTGCGCCGCAGATCGAGGTGCGCATGGGCGAAGTCGACGCGGCGCAGGTGATCGGCTGCGGCCTCTACGATCCGACCAGAAAAACAGCCGATGTCGGCCGCTGGCTGGCCGAGGAAAAAGTCCGTGCGGCCGCAGGCGATGAGCATGCAAATCATGTGCATGCCCCGAAGGCGACGGGGCCTCGGGCTCAAATCCCCTTGGGGGACGACATCAACCGCCACGACGCGCTGGTGCACGCCTTCGTCCTGCGCTTCTCCGAACCTTTCGTCTGGCCCGAATTCAGCGAAGCGATCGACGTGCTGCTCGCCACCTGCGGCGACCGCATCCTGCGCGTCAAGGGGCTGGTGAAGATTGCCGGCGAGAACGCGCCGCGCGTCGTGCAGTGCGTGCAGCACATGCGCTACCCGGAATCGGCCCTGCCGGCCTGGCCCGACGACGATCACGATTCGCGCCTGGTGTTCATCGTCCGCGCGCTGGCCCGCGAGCACGTCGAAAAAGCCTTTGCCATATTCTGCGGCGCACAGCCTGCCGAGGCCGGCGCATGAAGCTGCTGCGCCACGCGCTGTTCGCCTTCCTCCTGCTGCTCGCGCAGACCGGCGTGCTGACGCATGCCGTCGAGCATCTGCGCGTCGATGGCGACACACCGGCCAGCCACAGCTGCGCCTACTGCGTCGCGGCGCAGGGGCTCGACGCGCCACTCGCCGCCGCGCCGCCGGCACTCGCCC
>JBAQRB010000310.1:0-9841 GCA_049295655.1 Rhodocyclaceae bacterium | reverse complement strand
AAGAGCGACGGCGAACCTGGCGTGAAAACCCTTTGGCTCGGCTTCCAGCGCGTCAGGGATTTCGTCGAGGGAATCGAGCACATGCAGGCACTTGTTAATGCAAAATGAGTTGTGTGTAACCCTATGGATATAACGGGCTCAAGTGACACTCTTGAGCACCGGGGCGCACCAGCCTCCTTTGATCGTGGCGATGTTGCCAAGCGTTTTCGCAGTGAGCGTGCAATGGATAACTACACGCTCGGCAAGGAAACGCCAAACGGTGTTGAAGTGCTTCAGAAGGGCCGCGTCATCGGCCACTATCGCTGAGGCCGAGCATGCCATTCACTCCATTGGCTGAAAGTGTGCAGGCCCGGCTCCAGCCGCAAAACTTCCCGCACGTGAGCGCCGATGAGCAGGCCGCCCGCGATGATCAGGCAGAGCGTCTACTGCGCGACGAGTTTGAGCAGGATATGCCAGACGACAGCCGCGCCGCTCTCAAGCGCGAATACAGCAACCGCTTTGGCAAGGAGCCGCCACGGTCTGCGGAGCCCGCCGTACAGCAACGAGGATTCTTTCCGCTCGCCAATGCCGACGAAGGGAAACTAGCACGCGGCTTCATTCCGCTGGAAGTCGAGAAATCCGAAAGCCCCAGTCTGCTGAAAACCATCGCGCTGGAAAATCCGGCGACGGCCATCGGTGAGACGGTGTTGAATCTCGGCAGTCAGATGGTGGCGTTACCGGTGGCTGGATGGGCTGGCTTGGCCACAGCGGCTGGTAATGCCCTTGGCCTGACCGAAAAGAGCGGCGCCGACGTCGTGCATTCAGTCGGTGAGGCGCTGACTTACCAGCCGCGCGGCGAATACGGGAAGGCTGCGACGGAGATTGCCACGTATCCCTTCCAGAAGCTGGCCGAGGCTGGGCAATACGCCGGCGGAAAGACGCTCGACGCGACCGGCAGCCCGGTGGCGGCAACGGTGGTCGACACGGCAATCAACGCGTTGCCGATGGCCATCGGGCCCGCGGCGAAGGCGGCGAAACGAGCGAAGGGTGCGCTAGCCGAAGCAGCGCCGCGCATCGAGCCGATATTCGACCAGGAAGCGGCGCAGGGGTTTGTTCCTCTGGAAGCCGAACGCACAGCAAGGAGCCCAGAGGTCACCCCCGATGAAATGCGAGCACAACCGCCGCAACGACCCCAAGAGCAAGGATTTCAGCCATTACGGGGCGAAGGAGATAACGGTCTGCCCGCAGTGGCTGGAGAGCTTCGAACAGTCCCTGAAGGATATGGGGGCGAAGCCAACGCCGCAGCACTGGCTTTACCGGAAGAACGTGCTGGGCAACTACGAGCCAGCGAATTACGCTTGGAAGATCCAGTTCGTGCAGAGCCGGAACCGGCAATGCTGCGTGAAGGTGACTATCAACGGTCAGGCGATGACGGCGGCCAAATGGCGCAGGAATCCGGCAGAGGAGGTGCTGGCGCCGTATCATCCGCAAAAGCTCCCCGTCTCTTCGGCAAAGACATCGCCGAGTATCCCGATGCCGAGCTCGCCAACCTGCACGCGACCCTGAGAAGCAAATCCTATCGGGCGGACGTCGAAGCCGAGATTACCCGGCGCACGCCGGCGCCGGTTGAAGCGGCCATGCCCGATGATGGCGAGGTCAATTCATTCGTCCCCGGCGCCAGCTACATCGGCTTCATTGACGACACCCCGCGCCCGGGTTCTGGCGAACCAGGCACGGCAAGCTTACGGGACAGCCAGCACAGTTCAGGGCCGCGCCCAGAGCCGATCCGCCGCGAGGATATTCTGGTACCGTTCCTGAAGGCGCTGAACACCGGCATCTACGAGGGGCGCGTCAAAGGCAAGGGCGTGATGGGCCTCTTCCGACCGAAGACACAGGAAGTCCGCATCAAACGCCATGCCGATCTGGAAACGGCATCGCACGAACTGGCGCACCTGATGGACGCGCGCATCCCGGAAATTCGCAAGTCCTGGACCTCGGGCGAAAACTGGCAGATCCACCGCGAAGAGCTGCGCGGCGTCTCGTACGACAGCAAGAAGATTTACGAAGGGTTCGCTGAATTCGTACGGTTGCACATGACTCAGCCCGAGGTGGCAAGAGCCAAGGCGCCCGTATTCTCGAAGTGGTTCGAGGACTTCACCAACCGCCATGAGTACGGCCCGGCGATCAAGAAGGCGCAGGCCGGCATGTCCGAGTGGTACGGCCAGGATGCGATTGACCGCGCCCGCTCCAAGATCGGGGACCATGCGCCGTTGTCCGATGCGCTCGACGGCAGCTGGGATCGCTGGCGGCAGTCGATCGTCGATGACCTGCACGGCGTCTATCGCATGGAGCGCGAACTGCACGGCGGGAAGATCGAACCGGCCGGCGCCTATGAATCGGCCCGCCTGGCGCGCGCCTCGCACTCGATCGCCGATGGCGCCCTGCGCTTTGGTGCGCCGGAGAAGAAGGCCGACGGCTCCTTTGCCTGGAAGGGCAAGGGGCTCGAAGAGATCCTGAAGCCAGTCGCGCACAGTATGGACGACGCGCTGCTCTACTTCGTCGGTCGCTCGGCGCGCGAACTCATGGCGCAGGGTCGGGAACATCTCTTCACCCCGGGTGAGATCGACGGCATGCTACGCCTCAAGCGGCCGGAGTTCGAGCAAGCATTCAAGGAGTATCAAGCCTGGAACACGGGCGTTCTCGACTTCGCCGAGGCGCAGGGCGTGATCAATCCCGAGGCGCGTGCCCTGTGGCAGCGCACGCAGTACCTGCCATTCCATCGTGTCGGCCAAGCCGGTGGCTTCAAGGGCAAGCCGGGCGACTGGTCCGGCGTGAAGGCCTTAACCGGTGGCACCGAGAATATCCGCGACATCCTCGGCAACATGACCAGCAACGCCGCGCAGCTGATCGACAAGGCGGTGAAGAACGAAGCGCGCCTGAAAATCGCCGAGCTCGCCGAGACAGTCAAGGGCGGTGGCAAGTTCATGGCGAAGATTCCGGCCGAGTCGCGCCCGGTGCGGATCGATTCGCGCCAGGTTGTCGACGCGCTGCTGAAGAGCATGGGTATCGAGTCGGGGACGACGCTGGCGCCGGCGGTGGCCAAGGCGGTGAAGACGTTGCGCAAGGAACTCGAAGAGGCGCCGGCCATGCTGGAGGTGATGCAAACGAACATGCCCCCAGCCGGCGGCAACGTGGTGGCCGTGCTCAAGGGCGGTAAGCCGACATGGTACGAGGTCGGCGATCCGCTCCTGTACCGCGCGCTGCAGTCGATCGATCGGCCGCTGCAGTCGGCGGTAGTTAAGTGGCTGGGGCTGCCCAAGCGCATCGGCCAGATGACGATTACGCTGACGCCTGACTTCATGATGGCCAATATCGCGCGCGACACGATCATGGGCAGCGTCATGAGCCGCGCCGGCTTCCGCCCGGTGATCGATTCGCTGCAGGGCATGCGCCTGCGTTTGACCAATGACCCGCTGTACAAGGAGTTCATTGCCAACGGCGGCGGCATGTCGAGCATCTTCCTTGATGAGACCCGATTCCGGGCGAAGCTGGAAAAGTTCTACCAGGGACAGGGCATCGACTACCGGACCGTACTCGACGCACCGGGCAAGGTGATGAACTTCCTCGAGACGCTGGCCGACAGTTTTGAAATGTCGACTCGTCTTGGTGAGTACAAGCGCGCCATAGACCGCGGCGAGCATCCGCGGCATGCGGCCTACCTTGGCCGGGATGTTTCGACCGACTTCGCAATAAAGGGCGATAGCACGGCCGCCGGCTTCATGTACGACACCGTAATTTTCCTACGGCCGGCGCTGGTCTCCTGGGATCGTTTGTCGAGGCATTGCCCATGACCCGAACAAGCTGGCCATTGCCGCCAAGACTGGCACGCTGGCGATGATGAGCATGGCGCTCTACCTGTTGAACAAGGACGATGAGCGCTATCAGGATCTGCCGGATTGGGATCGTGATTCGAACTGGCATTTCTTCGTCGGAGACCAGCATTTCAGATACCCCAAGGCGTGGGAACCAGGGGCCATCGCTTCCATCGCGGAGCGCACCGCAGAGAAGGTGATCAACGAAGACCCGCTGGGTTTGGGCAAGGACTTTACACGCATCCTCGGCTCGGTCTTCCACGTCAATCTGACGCCGCAGATTCTGGCGCCGCTCGTCGAGCAGGCGACCAATCGCAACAGTTTTACGAATGCGCCGATCCAGACACCGGGCATGGAAAACATGCAGCCCTTCCTGCGCGCCAAGCCGACGACCAGCGAGACGCTCAAGGCTGCCGGCATGCTGACCAAGGACATGCCCGAAGCCCTGCAGGTCAATCCGGTGCGTGCCGAGGCGCTGCTGCGCGGCTACTTCAACACTTGGGCAATGTACGGCCTGATGCTGACCGACAAGGCCATGTTCGGCGACAAGCTGCCCGAGATGCGCACTGACCAGTTGCCCGTGGTGCGCCGCTTCTACAGCCAGGAGCCGCCGCCGCACACCAAGTTCGAGACGCAGTTCTACGACATGCTGGGCGAGGCCAAGCGCCTGCACGGCAGTTTGCGTGAGCTCGATCACTTAGGCCTGCCGGACATCGCCGATGCCAAGGAGAAGGAACCGCTGGCCACTGAAACCAAGCCGCTTGAACGCGCAGCAAAGAATCTATCAGGCATCAACAAGGACATGCTGGCGGTTCGCCGTTCCGACGCCACGCCGGAAGAGAAGCGTCAGAAGCTGGACGCGCTGACCGTCGAGCGCAATGCACTGCTGAAAGCCGCGGTGCAGGAGTCGAAGGCCGCACAAACGAGCAAGTAACCGCCGGAGTTCCGGCTTTTTCAAGGAGAAGTGGCATGGCAACAAAACCCAAAGCAGCAGCCTCGATGGGGGCGTCAAAACGCCCGCAGGTATTCCCGGCCGGTCCAAAGGGGATCGTTCAGGCAGTAGCAACGGCCAAGCGCCGCGGAGAGCCTTCGATTACTTTCAAACTCAAGAACGGGAAAAGCTCTTGATCCCTTGGCCTGCTGCGCATGAGCGGCAGGCCCAATCAACGGAGAAAATGCAATGACGACCAAAACCACGCTGTACGCCCATCAATGCCTCGCAGCCAGCGGCTTTGCCGTGATGCATTCGGAAGTGGCCTGGAAGCTGCGGCCGGATCTGTGGGGCAGCGGCCAGGAATGTGGGATGCACTTCGGCCGGGTGGATATTGCCGACGTCCAGCGCAAGACGGCGACGCTCACTGGTATCGGCCCGGTACTGGTGCTGACGCGTTCCCCTGACATGTTGGAGAAGCGCATCGAATGGGTGACCGGTATCAAAGTGGAAAAAATCGAAATCGAACAACCGGTCGCACCGAAAGACTTTTCTCAACGGGCGAAGTCAGATGCCCAGAAGGTTGCGATCGACAAGCTGGCAAGGTTGCACGAATTGGCCGCCCAAGAGCCGCCATCGCATGACTGTGCGATTCGGCGCGACGTCTTGGCGGCAAGGGCTGAGCTGGATCGGATGGCAGCCTGATGAGCCAGGACGGCGCGCCGATTGACCTTCGTCACGGGAAGGATTACGGCATCGCGACAGCGGAAGGCCCTCGCAGTTGCGGGACGTGCCGCAATCTGTCGGCCGGGCACGCGTGCCTAGCGGCTTTGCGTGGCCTGCTGGACTACGTGACCGGCGAGTACCGCCCGTGGGCCAATGCGCCGCGGCGATGCCTGGGCTATGTGCCGAGTCCCGGATGTTACGACGATCGTACGGGCCTGCAACTGTGGCCGGAGATCGCGAACTATGTCGAAGGGGGAGAAGGCGCGCGCGGTTATCTCGCAGCACAGCTGACGGGCGGGCCGGTACCTTCAGCCTTGATCATTGCCAAGGCAGGAGAGGCCGGGTTCCCCAAACGGACCATTCAACGGGCGGCGGAACAGCTTGGCGTTGTCCGGGCAAAACGCGACTTCAGCCATGGGTGGGACTGGTCGATTCCCTAGTTGCGAAGGTGCCAAGGCGTAAGGCGGGTTTGAAGGCAGACAACCGCGAATATCAGTTGTTGAAAAATGTCCATAGATACCCATTTGAAGGGGGATAGTATGAGCAAAACCACAAGCGCAACAAAGGGGGCGACGCAGGTAGCGGCCGGCCAATTGAAGAAGATCGCCAAACGCAACGAGGCAACACCGAAGGGACCGCTGGCCAGTTCGGCGAAGAAACTGGTCAAGGCGATGCAGCCGAAAGGCTGATTTCTGTCAGGAGTGGCTACGATCTGCAGGGCTCAAGCTGTCGAATACATGCAGGGTTATCCGGAAGAAAAGCGGGTATCTGATCGGGTATTTTGTCGGCATTGAATTATTATATGCACGCAAAAACAGTGCATTGCAGCGTCTGTTTGCTACCCGGCGCGAATCGATGATTTCACGCGCTTCGGTTTTGTCGAAGAGCTGTTTCCGAACGGCGCCGGCGTCCCGGCCGACTGAGCGGCACGCCGCCCTCGGGCCTGTTCTAGCGCTTGCGCCGCGAAGTGCGCCTGAGCAGGGTATTGCGGGCTTTCGGCAGCATTCCGGGGTAGTCGCGGCTGAAGTGCAGGCCGCGGCTTTCCTTGCGCTGCAAGGCGCAGCGGACGATCAGGTCGGCCGTGTTGACGAGGTTGCGCAGCTCGATCAGATCGTGGCTGACCCGGAAGTGCGCGTAAAACTCCTCGATTTCCCGCGTCAGCAGACGGATGCGGTGCTGGGCGCGTTGCAGGCGCTTGGTCGTCCGCACGATGCCGACGTAGTCCCACATGAAGCGGCGCAGTTCGTCCCAGTTGTGCGAGATGACGATTTCCTCGTCGGGATCGGTGACCCGGCTGGCGTCCCATTGCGGCAATTCCGGCAATGCGATTTCGGGTTGCGCCAGGATGTCGTTGGCCGCCGCTTCGGCAAAGACCAGGCATTCGAGCAGCGAGTTGCTGGCCAGCCGGTTGGCGCCGTGCAGCCCGGTACACGAGGCTTCGCCGGCGGCGTAGAGGCCGGGAATGCCGGTGCGCGCCTGCAGGTCGGTGACGATGCCGCCGCAGGTATAGTGCGCGGCCGGAACGACGGGGATCGGCTCGCGCGTGATGTCGATGCCGAGTTCAAGGCAGCGCGCGTGGATGTTCGGGAAATGTTCGCCGATGAATTCGGCCGGCTTGTGCGAGATGTCGAGATAGACGCAGTCGAGCCCGCGTTTTTTCATTTCGAAGTCGATGGCGCGGGCGACCACGTCGCGCGGCGCGAGTTCGGCGCGTTCGTCGTGCGCCGGCATGAAGCGGGTGCCGTCGGGCAGGCGCAGGATGCCGCCTTCGCCGCGCACCGCCTCGGAGATCAGGAAGGATTTGGCCTGCGGGTGGTAGAGGCAGGTCGGGTGGAACTGGATGAATTCCATGTTCGCCACCCGGCAGCCGGCGCGCCAGGCCATCGCGATGCCGTCGCCGGTCGAGGTGTCCGGGTTGGTCGTGTACAGATAGACCTTGCCGGCGCCGCCGGTGGCGATCAGCGTGTGCGGTGCGCCGACCGTGATCACTTCGCCGCTGTCGCTGTCGAGCGCGTAGGCGCCGTAGCAGCGCTTGTCGGCCAGGCCGATCTTGTCGCCGGTGATCAGGTCGATCGCGATGTGCCGCTCGAGGACGGTGATGTTCGGATGCTGGCGGACCTTGCGCGTCAAGGTGTCCTGGACGGCCAGTCCGGTCGCGTCGGCGACGTGGATGACGCGCCGCGCGCTGTGCCCGCCCTCGCGGGTCAGGTGGTAGCCGGCTTCGTCGCGGGTGAAGGGGACGCCCTGCTCGATCAGCCAGTCGATCGCGTGCCGACCGTTTTCGATGACGAAACGCGTCGCCTTGGCGTCGTTGAGGAAAGCGCCGGCGGTGATCGTGTCGCGGATGTGCGCCTCGATCGAATCCTGGCTGTCGAGCACGGCGGCAATGCCGCCCTGCGCCCAGCTCGAAGCGCTGTCCTCGAGCGCGCGTTTGCTGATCAGCGCAACTTTCTTGGTTTTTGCCAGGCGGAGCGCCGCCGATTGTCCGGCCAGACCACTGCCGATAATGAGAACGTCGAAGCGAAGTGCCACGGTAGAAGCCTTGCCAACAAAGGCCGCAACTATATCATGTCTGCCGTCCGCGAATCTGATGCACGGCAGGTACGTCGCTTCGACGGTTGCGCTATACTTTGATGCAAAACACAACACCGTCCGACAGGGAACCCACAAAGCATGAGTGAACGCGAAATTGACCAAAAGCTGGTTGAGCGCGCACAGGCTGGCGATAAGCACGCTTTTGAGCTGCTGGTTGCAAAGTACCAGCGCAAGCTCGGACGCCTGCTGTCGCGCTTCGTACGCGATTCGGCGGAGGTCGAAGACGTTGCGCAGGAGGCTTTCATCAAGGCCTACCGTGCCCTGCCGTCTTTTCGTGGCGAGAGTGCGTTTTACACCTGGCTGTACCGGATCGGCATCAACACGGCAAAAAACTACCTGGTCGCACGCGGACGCCGCGCGCCGACATCGACCGACTTCGACGCCGACGAGGCCGAGGGCTTTGAAGATGCCGACCAGTTGCGCGACATCAACACGCCCGAAAGCCTGCTGCAGTCAAAGCAGGTTGGCGAAACGGTGAATGCGGCGATCGATTCCCTGCCGGAAGAATTGCGTACCGCGATTGTGTTGCGCGAGATCGAGGGCTTGAGCTACGAAGAGATTTCCGCGGCGATGAACTGCCCGATCGGCACGGTGCGCTCGCGCATCTTCCGTGCCCGTGAAGCGGTCGCCAACAAGCTCAAGCCGCTGCTCGACACGGCACCCGACCGCAGGTGGTAGGAGTCGGGGGGCGTTGAGGTCGTTGACTTCGATTTTCCCGTTTTTTCTGCTCTGATAATTCATCCACGACCTGAACCCGCGGGCGTAAATTCGATCTCATGAGTGAGATTGCAGACAAATTATTTGTGAATAACCATGATTGATGCACAGGGAACCGTCAGCGCCGTGGACGGCGATTACGCCATCGTTCGCATGGACGAGACCGGCTGCGGCCGCTGTCACGAGCAGGGCGGTTGCGGCGGTCACAATGTCGGGCAGATGTTTTGCAGTACGCCGCGTACTTTTCGTGTCCTGAATCCGGCACGGGCTGTCGTTGGCGACAGCGTTCGCATCGCAATTGCCGCGGGTGCGGTGCGGCGCAGTGCAAGCTATGCCTACGGCTTGCCGCTGCTCGCCCTGTTTGTCGGCGCCATCGGTGGCGCCGCGCTGGCGGGTGAGCCGGGTTCGATGGTCGGCGCTTTCGGCGCGCTGCTCGGCGCGTGGTTTCTGCTGCGCCGCGCGCAATTGCGCAGCAGGCCGGATTCGCGATACGAGGCGTATATCCGCACTTGATTTTTTGCCAACCGCCCCTAGATGGAGAAGTGGCTGGAAAAGTGGCAGATTTTTTAGTGGATTCTTAGTGGACTCGACAACGCTCAGGAGGTAGTCGTCGCCATGAAACATCTCATCACGGTATTTTTCTTCGCAGTATTTTCGCTGACCGCACAGGCCCAGAATCGTGGTTTGCCCGACTTTACCGAGCTGATCGAGAAGCAGGGGCCGGTTGTCGTCAATGTGAGCACGACGCAGGTTGTGCGCGGCCATGGGCGGGGTGCCCAACCGTTTGACGAGGATGACCCGATGGCGGAGCTGTTTCGCCGTTTCATGCCGCGCCAGCCGGGCATGCCGGGTTTTCCGGGGGTGCCGCATGAATTCGAGAGCCGCTCGCTGGGTTCGGGCTTCATCATCAGCGCCGACGGCTATATCCTGACCAATGCCCATCTGATCGACGCGGCCGATGAGGTGCTGGTTCGCCTGGCCGACAAGCGCGAGCTCAAGGCCAAGGTGATCGGTACCGACA
>JBAQRB010000309.1:0-11297 GCA_049295655.1 Rhodocyclaceae bacterium | reverse complement strand
CAAGGTGAAGACCTTCGTCACGGCGCAGGGCGAGGACACCGCCACCTACGATCAGGCCGCGGTCATCTTCGACAAGATGTCGCTCTCCGCCGACTACCCGGAATTCCTGACCCTGCCGCTCTACGAGACGATGGACTGAGTTTCACGCAATACCAGTAAAAATGGCGGCGCCGGGGAAAACCCCGGCTGAAGGCGGGCTGCTGTAGGAAAGATGCGATGCATGTCAGCGTCTCTTTCTGACGCTTGCCGGGGTGCTTGCCGACAGATCGGACGTGGTCGACTCCCTAGAATTCATTCCGTTCGGTTCAATAAAGAATGCAGCAAGGGGCGCTCCGGTTTTCCCACTTGCCGCCGGACGCCCTGCTCGATTGACGACTGGAGAATCCCATGTTGACGCTTGACGACCTCGACCACTTCAACGAACAGCGCATGGCTCACCTGTTCACGCCACCCAGCCAGCGTGATATGGATTCTGCGGCGCGACGGTCACGCATCCTGGCTTGCCTGAAGGCCTGCCACAACATCCCCGATCAGGAACTGATCGAAGGCGGGCTGCATACGGCCCGCCGCGCGCTCAAGTCCGTGCTGCGCAGCCAGCAGCGCAGGCGCCGGATCGAGGTGGACGAACTGGAAGCGACTCTGGACGACGCGCGGATAGCGCTCGGCGAGCCGTTCGAACGCCCCGGCGAGCCAGCCGACGCCGCTGCCGAGCGCTACGCGGTGGAAGCGGAAATCCAGGCCGCAGCAGTCAAGCTGAGCGACATGGAAACCTGCGATGCCGAGCTGCTGGATACGCTTGCCGACGGCGAGTTCGAGCTTTGGCCATCCTCCGATCTTGCGGCACTGAGCCAGGCCAGCGGAAAATTCGGCAATGCGGCAAAAATCACGGTCGATCTCGATCTCGCGGTCGATAGCAAAACGCCCGCCCAGCTGGTGCGCGTTCATCTGGTCATCGAGACCGGCTTCTGGCGCTGGGTCGCCCAAGAGGGATGCTGCATGAGCCGCAACGGCGCCCCCGCCGTCTTTCTGCCGCCCGGCGATGGCGTGGTGCATGCCCTGCTCGGCGGACTCGCCTTGCGCGGCGGTCGAACCATCGCCGACTGGGCGGAGGCCGTCGGCGACGGCAGGCAGGCTGACGACAACGCCTCTGCGTGAGGCAAGGGCGGGCTATCCGGTGCTCCTGACGCTGCCGCGCTGCGCGGCGATCGAAACGCACCGCCGGATCGATAGGCAATCCGTCCGACCCGATCCGGCACCTGCGCAACGCCGGACAGCAATGCCGTACCCAGCAGCAGGCGAGCCAGCCAGTGGCTCCGCACGTTCGCCCCGCTTTTCATGGCGCCCTCGTTGATCAACCGAATGGATCGATCAACGAAGAAAATGCCGCAACGTTGACCGACCTTGCAATTGGACAGCGTTGAGCAACGCAGGTTTTTTTGACGCGACCGTTCTGTCGCGTCGCTGCTAAAAATCAGGCAGGACGCAATTCATCCGGCACACGACTTCCCGCAGCAGCCGGTGCGCGATTCCTGGATCGGTGGACAGGGGACGTCACCGTACGAGCAGAAAACGCAGCAATCGCCCGCTTTGGGTTTCAGCAGCACGTGGCAGCCTTCGCATTCGTAAAACCATTGACAGGCATCGGTCGGCATCGTCTCGCACTTGGCATGACCACATTGCGGACAGGTGATCGTCGAGTGTAACTGTACGGAATTCATGAATCGTGATCCCCAAAAAACCGGAAGGTGCCGCGCCCGGCCGTCTTGGCCGCGTACATCGCGAGATCGGCGGCGCTGACCAGCCCCTCGCTGTCGCTCGCATCGTCGGGGAACAAGGCGATGCCGATGGTGACGCCGATGCATGCCTCGCAGGCAGCGAGCGGGTAGGGGCGAGAGACAGTGGCAATGATCTTTTCGGCGACGCGGGCGCAATCGTCGCGTCCGCCGACGCCGGAAAGGATCGCCGTAAACTCGTCGCCGCCCAGCCGCGCCAGCGTGTCGCTCTCGCGCACCAGGCCGCGCAGCCGTTCGGCCACCGCCTTGAGCAACTGGTCGCCGGCCTCGTGCCCGTGCCGGTCATTCACCTCCTTGAAGCGATCGAGGTCGAGGAAGAGCAGCGCGCAAGACTGGTCGGCGCGTTGCGCGAGGGCCAGCGCCTGGCCCAGGCGGTCGAAGAACAGCCGGCGGTTGGGCAGATCGGTCAGCGCGTCGTAATTGGCGAGGTGGGCGATCCGCTCCTGGGCCGCCTTCTGCGCGCTGACGTCTTCGAGAATCGAGACGAAATGGCTGATCCGCCCCTCGGGGTCGCGCAGCGGCGTGATCGTCTGGCGCGCCGTGAAACGGCTGCCACCGCGGCGCGCGTTGATCACTTCGCCGCGCCAGACATGGCCGGCGAGGATCGCCGTCCACAGCGCGGCATAAAAGGCCGGGTCGTGCGCGCCGGAATTGAGGAAGCTTGGCTTGCGGTCGATGACTTCGCCCGGCGCATAGCCGGTCAAGCGGCCGAAAGCGGCGTTGGCCCACAGGATGGTGCCGCTGGCATCGCAGATGAACGCGGCATTGCCGGTGCTTTCCAGCGCCGTCTCGAGCAGGCTCAGGCGTTCCTGCTGCACGGCGGCTTCCATCAGCAGGCTCAGGCGGCTGCCGATCTCCGCAAACTGCTTGAGCACGCCCGAATCGACGGCCAGGGTGTCCCTGATGCCGAAGGTCAGCACGCCGTAAGTCCCGCCGTCGAGCAGCAGCGGAATACAGACGATCTGCCGCGCGCCGTTATCCCAGGCCAGCGTTTGCCAGGCGGCGCATAGCGGCGGAGCGGACTCGGCGACCTGTATCCGGCCCTGGCGCAGGGCGCAGCCCAGCGGTTCGCTGCCGACCGCGTCCCAGCGCATGCCCTGCGCCTTCAGGTGCAGCAGATAGTCCGCGGCCGAGTCGTTGCCGGCGACCACGCCGATCCGCCCGTCGTCATGCTTGCGGGCGATCCAGGCGAATGCGAAATCGAACAAGGGCGTCACGCTGCGGCAGAAATTCCAGATCAGGGTATCGAGCGAAATTTCGCGACGCAGCAGCAGGCTGCCGATCTCATGAAACAGCAGCTGGACCGACTCCTCGCGTCGGCTCTCGGTGACATCCTGCGCATAGATGGCGATCCGCTCGACCTGTCCCCTGGCATCGATCACCGGAACGACGTCGGCTTCGAAGAGGTATTGCCCGCGCCGATCGACCATCCTGGCCGGCTCGCCGCTCGCGCAAACGCGATCGAACAGGGCCTGCCGCCTTGCGGCGACGTCCGCCGGCAAAAGCGCGAAAAAATCGCGGCCGACGAATTCCGCCGGCGTACCGCCCAGGCGTCGTGCACCGATGATATTGATCGTCTCGATGCGCCCGGAAAGGCCGAGCAGAATGGCCGATCCCGGCGTCGCATCGATCAGCACATGCAGATTGCGCTCGCTGATGCCTAATTTTTCTTCAGCGGCCAGCTCGGCGCTGATGTCGTAGAAAGCCAGCACCAGGCCGCCATCGTCGCCGCTGGTCGGCGTTGCGCGAATCGACACCGGAAAGCCGCTATCGCCACGCTGAAATTGCACGGCGCGCGAATAGAACGCCGTCCTCGATGCGCGGGCGGTGCACAGCGGACAGTCCTCCACCGCCTTGCCCGTCGCCTGGATCAGCTGTGGGCAGTGCGTTCCCAGCAGTTCCTCGCGTTGCCGGCCGAGGAGCGCCTCGGCGGCCGGATTGGCAAAAACGACCAGGCCGTTGCCGTCGAGCAGCAGCACGCCTTCGTCGAGCGACTCGATGATGTTGCGCAACAAGACCTCGTTGTCGAGCATCGCCTTCTGTTCGGCCGCATGGCTGGTCGCCAGACGATCGTAGGCACGCTGCCGGCGCTGGTAGAAAAACAGGCCGAGCGCCGCGACCACGGCCAGCAGCGCGAACAGCCCGCCCTGCACCTGGACATGCCCGCGCCAGGGCGCGAAAACGGCGGACAGGTCGCGCGACACGGCGAGCACCAGCGGCTTGTCCATCGCCATGTCCGCGGGCTGGATGGTGCGCAGGGCCATCATGCGTTCTTCGCCTGTAACGTAGGCGACGCCGGCGAACACGCTGCTCGACTGGCCGCTGTCCCGGTGGTGTTTGAAAAAAGCAGTCGGGTTATTCAGGTCCTTGCCGACCAGCTCGTTCTGTTCCGGCATCATCAGGAACAGCTTGCCGTCGCCGTGCGCCAGATAGGTCCACATATCGGGCGTGTAACGTACGGAATCGAGCAGGACCTTGAAGTATTCGGGTTCGACGCTGGCATTGACGACGCCGGCAAACTCGCCGTTCGGCCCGGTAATCACGAGCGAGAAACTGATCAGAAAGTTGCCGAGGACGGTCTTGAACGGCGGGCTGACGTAGAGGATATCGGGATCTGGGTTCCTGGACGGCGTCTGAAAATAATCGCGCTGGGCGACATTCAGCCCGACGACTTCCTCCCGGTTGCAGGCGATCACCGTTCCCTCGGCATTGATGATCAGAATCGTACGCACGCCGGTCAGCGTATCGCTGATCACGTTCAGCCGCTGGTTGGCGCGCTTGAGGCCGCCGCGTTCCTTCTGCCACGACGGCAGATCGGCGAGGATTCCCTCGATCGCCCGCTTGGCCGAGAAAATCTGCGGCACCAGATTTTTTTCGACGACCTGCGCCTGAATGAGCAGTTGTTTCCGCTCCTGAGCCTCGGTACGCAGGTGTTCCTGATAAAGGGAATAGGCCAGCGCGCCGCCGAAAGCGAACAGCAGGAAGCCAAGAATCAGCCATTGCCTGAGGTACGGCGTGCTTGCCGCGTGCTGCCGGGGTAAGACCGTTATTTTTTCCATTTTTTTTGCCAGTCTGTGTGATACCGGCCCCTGTTCCAACGATAAGCAAATCCAGCCTAACGGAACCTGATGCACATCAAGAAACAGCGGCAATCAACAGCGCCCGGCCTTTCCATCGTTCGCATCCAGCCAGGCGAGCAACTCGCTCGCCGGCAGCGCCCGCGAAAAAAGATAGCCCTGGGCGAGATCGCAGCCGAGCGATTGCAGCAGATCGGCCTGGCCGCGCGTCTCGACGCCTTCGGTGACGACCGTCAGCTTGAGCGCCTGGCCGAGGGCGAGAATCGTCTTGACGATCTGCGCGTCCTCTTCGTTGCGTTCCGCATCGATGACGAACGAGCGGTCGATCTTCAGCACGTCGATCGGCAAGCGGCGCAAGTAGGCCAGGCTCGAATAGCCGGTGCCGAAATCGTCCACCGCGATGGTGACGCCCAGTGCGCGCAGTTTGGCGAAAATGCCGGCGACGTGCTCCGGATCGGCCATCACCGCGCTCTCGGTCAATTCGATCTCGAGGTCGGCCGGCAGCATGCCGTGCCGCGCGACCAGCCCGGCGATGCGCTCGACGAGGTCGCCCGCATTGAGTTCGCGCGCCGAGACATTGACCGCAACCTTCATGCCGCGACCGGCAGCCCGCCATTCGGCGGCCTGGCGGCAGGCCTCGCCGAGCACCCAGGCGCCGAGCTCGACGATCAGTCCGCTTTCTTCGGCAACCGGGATGAAATCGATCGGCAGCAATAGCCCACGCAGCGGGTGCCGCCAGCGCACCAGCGCCTCGACGCCGAGCGCCTTGCCGCTCGTCAGGGCGACCTTGGGCTGGTAGTGCAACGCCAGCTCGCCCCTGCCGATGGCGCGGCGCAGCTCCATTTCCAGCGTCAGGCGCTGGCTGGTCCGCTCGAGCATGCCCGGCTGGAAGAAACGGTAGGTGTTGCGTCCGGCGGCCTTGGCGGCGTACATCGCGAGGTCGGCGCATTTCATCAGCGCCAGCGGCTCGCTGCCGTCTTCGGGAAAGAAAGCCGTGCCCATCGATGCGCCGATCTGGACTTGATGGCCCTGCAACAGCATCGGCCGCGCGATTTCGGCGATCAGCTCCTGCGCCAGGCAGGCACAATCGCCGGCGTCCTGCAGGTCTTCCATGAGCACGACGAACTCGTCGCCGCCCAGGCGCGCCACCGTATCCATCGCGCGCAGCCGGCCCTTGACGCGCTGCGCGACCTCCTGCAGCAGCAGGTCGCCGATGTCGTGCCCGAGGCAATCGTTGACGCTCTTGAAGCGGTCGAGGTCGATGAAGGTCACCGACAATCGGCGATGTTCGCGCTGGCTACGCTTCACGGCGTGCTGCAGGCGCTCGAGCATCAAGGTGCGGTTGGGCAGTTCGGTCAGCGCGTCGTGGAAGGCCAGGTGCTCGATGCGCTCGTCCTTGCGCCGCATCTCGGTGATGTCGTGGAACACCGAGACGTAACGCACGGGCCGGCCGGCACCGTCGTCGATGCGGTTGATCGTCAGCCACTCGAGATACGCCTCGCCGCCCTTCTTGCGGTTCCAGATCTCGCCCTGCCAGCGGCCCTGCGCTTGCAGCGAAGCCCATAGCGCACTGTAGAACTCGGGCTCGTGGCGGTCGGAACGCAACAGGCTGGGCTTTTGCCCGAGCGCCTCGGCTCTGCTGTAGCCGGTGATCTCGCTGAACGCCGGATTGACCGAAACGATACGGCAATCGGCGTCGGTGACCAGGACGCCCTCCGCCGAGTTGTGGAAGACGCTGGCGGCAAGGCGCAACTCCTCTTCGGCCTTCTTCTGCGCGGTCAGGTCGCGGCCGACGGCGAGCACGCTCACCGGCCGGCCATCCGGCCCCAGTTCGGCAACGAGGCGGATCGCGTGATAGCGCGAGTCGCCATCCGGTCCGGGGACGATCTGTTCGAAATCGACGCTTTCGCCAGTCGCACCGACGCGCAGGACCACCTCGGCCAGCGCGTCGAAACGCCCGTCGGGGAAGTTCTCGCGTGCATTCTTGCCGAGCAGTTCGGCGGCCGGACGCCCCAGCGTGGCCTCCAGCGTCTTGTTGAGGTAAAGGAGGCGCCCATCGAGATCGTAGCGAACGACGTTGTCCGGAACGTTGTCGGCCAGCGCGCGGAACTCGCGTTCGCGCTCGGCCAGGGCTTCGAGCGCCAGATGCTGCTCGGTGATGTCGTGCAGCATCAACAGCAGATGCGGCTCGCCGTGGCTGACGAAGCGGGAAAACTGACCGTGCACCCAGATCTCGCGGCCAAAAGTGGATTTGACGCCGGTTTCGATCTCCTCATGGATGCCGCTCGCGAGCACCCGTTCCGCCACATCGTAGAGGCCCGAGGCGCGCCACGAGGCGATATTGCGGAAGTTCTGCTCCAGCAGCTGCGGCAGGCTGCCGCCGACCAGTTCGGCCACCGCCGGATTGGCCAGCACGCACTGGCCGTCCTGCCGATAAGCGAGGACCCCGGCCGCCGAGGTGATCAGGATGTTCTCGTTGAGCGCCAGCGATTCACGCAGCAGTTCTTCCTTGGCGTGCAGCTCGAGCGTCCGCTCGCCGACCCGTTGCTCCAGGCGCTCGTTGAGCGCGCAGATTTTCGCCTCGGCATGCTTGCGCTCGCTGATGTCGGTGGCGATTCCGCAGACGGCATAGGCTTGTCCGGCCGCATCACGCAGGGGAAATTTGAGCGCGAGCCAAGTATGCAGCCCGTCGTCGTGCGGGATGATTTCCTCGAACTCGAGCGCCGTTCCGGCGGCGAGTACCTGCCGGTCGGCGGCAAGCACGGCAGCGGCTACCTCCGGCGCAAACATGTCGTGGTCGCTGCGGCCCTGGATGGCCTCGTTGCTGACGTGGAACAGTTCGCTATAACGCCGGTTGACCAGCAAATAACGGCCGTGCACATCCTTGACGAAAATGACCGCCGTCGAGTTGTCGATGATCGATTGCAGGAGATGCTGATTCTGGCGCAAGTCGGCCTGCGCGCGCTTGCGCTGGCTGATGTCGCGCACGAAGACGAGGCCGCTTTCCTCGCCGTCGAAGCGGAAGGGAACCGCGCAAACCTCGACGTCGACCGGCGTGCCGTCCAGGCGCAGATAGGTTTCCTCGAGCTGCGGTGCGCTTTCCCGCTGCTCGTAGAGCCGCTTGATGCGCGCAGCGACGGCCGCCCGGTCATCCGGGTGGATGCGCTCGAGAATCGGCTGGCCGAGCAACTGCGCCAGAGAAACTGCGCCGAACAAGCGCAGTGCGGCGGGATTGGCATAAGTGAAGCGCCCTTGGGCGCCGACGAAGATGGCGTCCGGCGAACTCTCGGCCAACTGGTAAAACGGGTTGTCGCTTTGGCTCACGTGGGCAGTTCCTGATCGCAGCCGATCGGCTACGCATGGCTGGGTGGCTCGAGCTTACCACCGGGCCGGCCTGTTGATCGACGCCAAGTCGCGGGTTTATCGCATCAGCGCGGACTGCGGGCTCGACCTTTCCGCACGTCGAGACTTCCCGGGAATGCTTCTGCGCGCGTTCTGCGCGCTAAGGCATCCAGAATTTCGCGTTTTCGCTGACGCCGACGCTGCTCGCGGCAACGTCTTCGATGCGGAAACTGATCGCCCGTGCGCCGGACTTCGCCGCGCCGGGGTCGGCGCGGACGATGGCGGTCAGGTTGCCGATCTCGCCGCCGGGAACGGTGACCGGCTGGCTGTTGTCGAGATGGATGCCGTCGATGCCGGCGACGCTGATCTTGAAGGTCCGCGTCTGGTCGCCGGTGTTCATGATCTGCAACTGGTAGGAGTTCTCGATGCTGCCGTCGTCGGCTTCGCGCGACAGTACGCTTCTGTCCTTCAGCACGTTGACCTTGAGCGGCACGCGCGTCGCCAGCGACCAGGCGGTCGCCGCGGTGAGCAGGCAGAGAATCGCCGCGTAGATGATCGTGCGCGGCCGGAACGCGCGGCGCACGATGTCCTTCGGCGTGTAGCGCCTGACGACGGCGTTTTCGGTCGAGTAGCGGATCAGGCCGCGCGGGTAGTCCATCTTGTCCATCACCTGGTCGCAGGCGTCGATGCACGCGGCGCAGCCGATGCATTCGTTCTGCAGGCCGTCGCGGATGTCGATGCCGGTCGGGCAGACCTGGACGCAGATGCTGCAATCGACGCAGTCGCCAAGCCCGATGGTCTTCGGATCGACGCCCTTGGCGCGGGGGCCGCGCGCGTCGCCGCGTTCGGTGTCGTAGGCGATGATCAAGGTATCGGGGTCGAACATGACGAACTGGAAGCGCGCGTAGGGGCAGATCTGCCGGCACATCTGCTCGCGCAGGAAACCCGCGTTGCCGTAGGTCATCAGCGCGTAGAAGCCGACCCAGAACGACGACCAGGCGCCCGGCGAGAGCGTCAGCAGATCGTTCGCGAGGTCGCGCACCGGCATGAAATAGCCGACGAAGGTGAAGCCCGTCCACAGCGAGAAAACGATCCAGACGGCGTGCTTGGCGCTTTTGACCGCGAGCTTGTGCGCCGACCACGGCGCCGCGTCGAGCTTGATGCGCTTGGGCCGCTCGCCCTCGATCAGCTTCTCGAACCACAGGAAAATCTCGGTGTAGACGGTCTGCGGGCAGGTGTAGCCGCACCACAGGCGACCGGCGACGGCGGTGAACAGGAACAGCGCGAGGGCGCCGAGGACCATCAGCAGCACGAGATAGATGGTGTCCTGCGGCCAGAGAACGAGGTCGAAGAAATAGAACTTGCGCGTATCGATGTCGAGCAGGATGGCCTGCCGCCCGTTCCAAGGCAGCCAGCACAGGCCGTAGAAAACGATCTGCGTCAGCCAGACGAAAATCCAGCGCCACTGCGCATAGATGCCGCTGATCGAACGCGGGTAGACCTTGGCGTCCGGATCGAGAACCGGCTTGATTTCGATGACTTTTCTGCGGGCTGGCTGCTGGGTCATTTGTGCTCCGACCGTCGCAATCCGCTTGGATTGCGCCTTGAGTTTGCAATAAGATGCAAATTATAAGAGGGTTTATCGTAGCAACCCTGCGCTGCATAAGCAATATCTATAATAAACCTTAGCGACCGACAATGCGACTGAGCACCTTTTCCGATTACAGCCTGCGCGTGCTGATGTATCTGGGCGTCCAGCCGGCGCGGCTGGGGACCATTGCCGAGATTGCCGCTGCCCATGAAATTTCGGAAAACCACCTGATGAAGGTGGTGCACCAGCTCGGGCGCAGCGGCCACATCGAGACCGTTCGCGGCAAGGGCGGCGGCATCCGCCTGGCGCGGGCGGCGCACGAGATCGGCGTCGGCGAGGTGATCCGGCAGACCGAAAGCGACTTTTCGCTGGTCGCCTGCTTCGCCGACCATTCCGCTTGCCGCATCCAGCCGGCGTGCCGCCTGCACGCCATTCTCGACGAGGCGATGAGCGCCCTCTTCCTGGTCCTCGACGCCTACACGCTGGCCGACCTCGTGCAGGACCCGCAGGCGCTGCGACAGGCCATGCAGCGGGAAGCGGCCGTGCCGCAGGGCGATTGAACGCAAAACCCGCAGCCCCTTCGTTCCCCGCCATCCAGCCCCCGGACCCCCATGGAAATCCTGATTGACGTCATCCTCAAGGCCGGCCGCTCGGCCGTCGAGCTGTCGCTCTTCGTCCTGCTGCCGATCATGGTCGTCATGCTCGCGCTGATGCGCCTGCTCGAAGCGAAAGGCGTCCTCGACTGGCTGGTGGTCCGGCTCGCGCCGGTACTCAAGCCGTTCGGTCTGACCGGCCTCGGCGTCTTCGCGGCGCTGCAGATCAACTTCGTGAGCTTCGCCGCGCCGGTCGCCACGCTGACCATGATGGACCAGCGCGGCGCGTCTGACCGGCACATCGCCGCGACGCTGGCGATGGTGATGGCCATGGCGCAGGCCAACGTCGTCTTCCCGATGGTCGCCATGGGGCTGCAGTTCGGCAGCGTCCTCGCCTTCTCGCTGCTCGGCGGACTCGTCGCCGCGGCGGCCACCTACTACGGCTTCGGCCGCCGCCTCTCGGCGCAGGAAAATCGCGTCGACGAGACGCTGCACCACCCGCAGGCCGAAAGTGCCAAAGGGATACTCGACGTGATCAACCGCGCTGGCGCCGAGGCGTTCAAGATCGCCGTCGGCGCGATCCCGATGCTGGTCCTCTCGCTGACCGTGATCATGGCGCTGCGCGCCTGCGGCGCAATCGACGCGCTGACGCACGCGCTCTCGCCGCTGATGAATGCCGTGCAGCTCGACAGCGGGCTGATCCTGCCGACGCTCTCCAAGTACCTCGCCGGCGGCACGGCGATGATGGGGGTGATCGACGAGATGCTGCGCAAGGGACAGGCCAGCGCGCTGCTGCTCAACCACAGTGCCGGCTTCCTGATCCACCCGCTCGACATCCCCGGCGTCGCCGTGCTGATCTCGGCCGGCCGCCGCGTCGCCGGCGTCTGGCGCCCAGCCGCGC
>JBAQRB010000308.1:0-6102 GCA_049295655.1 Rhodocyclaceae bacterium | reverse complement strand
GTTCCGCTACGCTCCACAGGGGATTCCTCCATCACAAAGACAAGGTCAGAGGCAACGGCAACAACCAAATCAAAGGCAAAACCGGGGCAGCGCCTTCCAGCTGCGAGTGAAGTCGAATGTACCGCTTAAACTGACTGCATTACTGTCTTGACTCAGGGGACCACTTCACACTTCACACCGCCTTCGGCACTGCGCCCAGGGCGGCGGTAAGGCTGGCCGCCACGGCCGCATGTTTGGTGCGACGGTGAAGTTTTTTGGTCATGTCGTATCTCCCTATTTGTTGATGAACGATGACAACGTATGCGGATAACTGCTGGCCGCGCCTTAGATCCACCCCATTTTTGAACCAATAAACCGACCGTAGCCGACAATTATGCCGACCGCCTTGGATCCGGGCGAATTATTGGCGAGTTCCTTGAACCAATCGATGACGCCCTCGTTTCCTCGGTTAAGGTCGATGTCGGTATGCTTTTTCAGGTTCTCGATGACGTGGTCGTGATGCATTCGTGCCGACAAATTGAACAGATAGTAATTGCTGTTGGCATTGTCATAGTTTCCGTGCGCCTCCTTCTGCCATAGGTCGGCGTCGTAAACGGGTGGCACGCCAGTCCTTATGCCGTTGAGTTCAAGATTCGCCAGGTTTTCCAGCCAGATCCGGCAACGTTGTTTTTCGTCGGTGATGCCTGCGGTGAGGCCGATGATTGCGCCGATCTTCTGCGCGATCTCATCGGATACTTGCCAGGTTGTTGCCGCCTGGAACTCCTCGCCAGCACGTATGCACCGCAAGGCGGCAACCATCTGGCTGAAGCCCTTCAGGTAGTCGGTGGGGTTGTCTTTCGTGAGCGAACTTCCCGCCCATTTGGGGTCGTACTCGTATTTGATCCAGGGATAATCGGGCAGGTGGCCCATGCGCCCGTGGCCCAAATAGAACGTGCTATTGACGAAAAGGGTCGCGATGCTGGATTTCTCCTGCTTGCCGCCGGATGCGCCCCATGAGACTTCGGATCGTTCTTCTTTATCGAGCTTGTAAACATCCTTTCCTGCGTCGTTTATCCAGTAATTCGGCGTACCGGCGTAATAGCAATGAGCCCACGTATCGGCCAGGACATGCATGCGGATACCTGTCAAGTGCAATTTGCCTTTATCGGAATCCGGCTTTTGTCGGGTGTCGTTGACGATGGCCTCAAGCAGTCGGCTGTTCGGCAGACACAGCAATTTGAAATCGCTTGCATCGTCGTCGCCGTATGCATAAGCGTACTTGCTGGCCCACGTCTTTTCCCCGCCGTATTCCTTGCAATCGACTCCGCTGCCGGCATAGTTTGCGGGGAGGAAGTGGAATACCGACCAAACCCGGCGAATCTTGCCGCGATCGTTGGTTGACCACGTTGGCTTGGCCTCCATCTGTATCAACTCGGGGAGTGTATGCAAAGTCGGAACAGGAGTGAACGCAGTGATGTTGAACCTGACTGCGCTGTCGAGTACTTGTGTTACGGCATAGTTAAACCCATCGACGACAAGGCGTTCCATGCTTGAGTCGTCGACGTACTGTGCGGCATGCGCGATGGTGACGGCATCGTCGCTCGAGTATCCGGCAGCGCGTGCAGCGGCAAAGGTTGCGTAGTAGTGGAAATCGATATCCATAGTCAGGTGTCCCCATAAAAAAATTGAATTCAGCAGTTCCGCGACGTCATTTACTTGCCTGCCCCACGCCTACAGTGAAAATTCTGTCTGTAACTAGGTCATGGTGTTGCCGTCAGCACTTCTGCATTTGCTGCGTGAAGCCGATCTCGATGAACTCGGCGGGCCGAACGAGGGCCACGCGTACCGTCACGCGCATCAGGCCGTCGAGCATGTCCATCCCCGTCATGGTTTCGCCCAGGCCGACGAGCACCGCATAGGCCTCGTTGGGCGTCGAACCGCCCAGGCCGCCGCGTCTCCAGAGGCCGTTCAGGAAGTCGCGGATCGCGTCCCTGACGGCGAACCAGGTACTGCCGTCGTTTGGCGCGCTCCCATGGGCATCGAAGGCGCGGCGGATCGATTCCTCGATCATGATCGCGGTGCGGCGCACGGCGATGTAGCGCCAGTCCGGGTTGTTGCCGTCCAGCGTGCGCGCGCCCCACGGCAGCACGCCCTTGCCGGCGAAGCTGCGGATGGCGTTGATCGACTTGCCGTCGAGGGGGACGTTGAGGTCTTCCTGCTCGCCGTGCGAGATGCTCACAGCGGGCGAAATCACGGCATCGAGGCTGACGTTGGCCGGCGCCGTCCAGACGTCCGCCCTGGTGTAGACGCCGGCCATGGCGGCGCTCGGCGGTAGCCGGTTGAGCTTGGCGGCCATGCAGGCGAGCAGGCGGTTGTAGGCCGGACTCATGACCAGCAGGCTTTGGTGGAGCCGGCTCTTGGCGGCTCCGTCCGCCGTCCGGTCCTTGACGATATTGGCGATTTCCGACTTCTGTTCTTGCTGCCGCTGGGTCAGCTTCGCGGCGTCCGCGTCGGCGATACCCGATTCTTCTTCGAGCAGCGACACCAGGAGCGGCCGGCTCCGTGGGGCGACGTTTTCGTAGCTCAGCGCGGATGCGCCGGTGATCGTGGTGTCGAGCCAGGGGTAGTAGGCCGCGCCGTAACCGAGGCATTCGCTGCCCAGTTTGTCGCGGAAAACCTGGACCGGATCGCCCGCCGGGCCGTGCCGGCTTTTGTAGCCGCCGGGAACGTCGAGGATCGCCACCCGGTTCTTCATGGTCAGGCCGCAGTGTCTGAGAGCCGCCTGCTGGACGTCGATGCAGTCCTCGGCCTTCAGATTCGCCGCCTCCGGCACGACGACGATGGTCGGCTCCCGTTCCTTGGTCAGCAGTTCGATACCCTGCTTGAAGCGGGCCGATTCGAGTGGCTCCGTGTAGTTTCCGACCGAGACGATGTAGCACGCATCACCGCCATTCCGGTAGAAAAGCTGCAGGCTGTAATACAGGAGGTAAGGCGCGGTGGCTTGGGTCGGATAATAGTTTTTCCCGGCCACGGTCAGGAGTTCGCCGCTATCCGCTGAGGTTGCGGTCGACAAGTCGAATCCGGGCTCGGGCGCAGCGCCGAAGTGGCGCTCGAATTCGGCCAGGGAGGTAATGCGCCATGGTTTGCCGCTCAGCGGGGCGCCGTTGTTGTCGGCCTTCTGCGTATGGCCGATAAATGCCGGCACCGCGGACGCCACTTCCTTCATGGAATCGGAAAACGCGCTTTTTTCCACGATGAAACTACCGGGTGTTTTTCTGGCACACATGACCACTCCCTGCGTTGGACGACGAACCGGGCTTGCTTGCGACAACCCCTACGTGCGGCAGCCAATGTAGATAAGGCTATTTGTCATGTCTACTTACATCTTCTTACAATGCTAATGGCATGCAAGCTGGTTTGTCCAGACAGGGCTGCGTAAATACACCAAAGAGCGCGCAGTCTCTGAGGTGGTTCATGGGATGCTCTCTGGAGGAGTAAAGGGGTCGCAATCAAAGGGGCCAAGCACATTCCCCCCCGCACTTCGTCCTTTGGAAAAAACACCAAGCGTAGAAAACAGACCACGGTTTTCATGGCGCGGGGGAGTTCGTTCCGGACGGTGCGGTAGAGGTGGTTCGTGGGGCGGCCCCGGCATTGGAGGATGCGTTATTGGGTTACTATGATTGCGACAGGACAAAGCAATGCCGGACTTCCCGGAAGGCGATGCCTTGCGCGCTTCGCAACAGCCCTTGCGCACGATGCAGCCATCGTAACGCACGGCACTGCCGAGTTTCGCAGCATAGAGGCGCTACGGATCGACGACTGGTATCTCTAACCGGCCAGCGAATAATTCGTAATTAATTCGAGCTTGGCCCGTTTTCCACTTGCACAGTCGCGTATATACTTGAACCATATACATTCGCGGAGCAAACGACCATGAGAACCGCCAGCATCTTCAAATCGGGCAATTCGCAGGCCGTGCGCCTGCCCAAGGATTTCCAGTTCGACGTACGCGAGGTGGAAATTCTGCAGCGCGGCGACGAGGTGATCCTGCGCCGTATCTCCGGCAATCTGGCGGCGGCTTTCGACCTGTTGGCCGCCCTGCCCGAGGATTTCATGGCGGAAGGCCGCGACGACACGCCGCCGCAGGCGCGGGAAGGCTTGTGATGGCGATTGCGTACCTGCTCGACACCAATATCTGCATTTACATCGCCAAACGCCGCCCTGCCGGCGTCGCGGCAAAGTTCGCGCGCATGGCGCCCGGCTCCGTCGGCATGTCGATGGTCACTTACGGCGAGCTGCGGTACGGCGCCGAGAAGAGCGCGCGCCGCGACGAATCGCTGGCGGTGCTGGTACGGCTGGCGGAACTGATCCCCGTGCTGGCGCCGGAGGCGGCTGCGGGCGAACGCTACGGGATCGTGCGCACCGAACTCGAACGAAGCGGCAAGCCCATCGGCAACAATGACCTGTGGATCGCCGCCCACGCCCTGGCGCTGGGCGTGGTGCTGGTGACGAACAACTCGCGCGAGTTTGAGCGCGTTCCGGGTTTGAAGGTGGAAAACTGGGCCGATCCGCAGGAATAGCTGCGGAAGAAATCGGGAACAGACCCCGCCGAATAGGGAGCATGCGATCAAAGGGGCCACCCATACGTCGTTGGCAACACGCGCCGACATGCCTGTGCATATATGCACGCACCAGACGGGTAGCGAAAATGCAAAAGCGAATGACGATCTCGATCGACGAAGCCGTTTACGAGGGCTTGGTCCGATTTGTCGGGCGGCGGAAGATCAGCCGTTTCCTGGAGTATCTGGCGCGTCCTCATGTGGTCAAGGATAACCAGGAAGCTGGCTACGAAGCCATGGCCAACGACCAGCGGCGTGAGTGCGAAGCGTGCGAGTGGAGCGAAGGGCTGATCGGGGACGTGGCCGATGCTGCCATGCAGTCCGTCAGCCTGTTCGACACCAAGACCCATCTTTCCCGCCGGGTAGACCAGATTGCCTCGGGTGCCGAAAACGAAATCGTGATTTCGCGCAACGGCAAGCCGGTGGCGCGGGTCGTGCCGCTGGCGACCGACGTTTCTTGCCGCGTCGGATTGGCGCGCGGCGAATTCGAGGTGCCGGACGATATCGACCGGTCCAACGCCGAGGTCGCTGCGCTCTTCATGGACGGGCGCTGAACGTCCGCCTTTTGCTGGATGCCCAGATTGCGCTCTGGGCCTTGACGGGTTCCGAGCGCTTGGGCGCGCTGGCGCGGGGGCTGATCGAGGATGCCGCCAACGAGATTTACGTCAGCACAGCATCGGTCTGGGGAATTGCCATCAAGCATGCGCTCGGGCGCGGCGACATGCCGGTCTGATCGCGGCGGACGCGCAAACGAGGGAGCGGTTTTGCGCCTCATCTCCCCGCCGGCGGCGTCAGTTCGACCCGCCCGCTCATGCCGGCGATCAGTTCGGGAAAGCGGCCGTCGATGACGGCGTTGAGCTTGATCGATTGGGTCACCGGGTCGACGCGGGCGCCGATGCGCTGCACCTTGGCCGGGTAGGTCTTGCCGGTTTCGTCGATGCCGACGCGGAAGACGGCGTTGGGCTTGAGCCAGACCAGCCACTTAGATGGCACGATGAATTCGAGTTCGAGCGTCGAGTCGTCGATGATTTCGAGCAGCGCCTGACCGAGCTGGGCGTACTGCTGTTCACGCACTTTCTGTTCGGCGACACGACCGGCGAACGGGGCCGCGATGGTGCATTTGCCGATCACGGCGGCGTTGGCGGCAACGTCGGCGCGCGCCTTGACGACTTCGGCTTCGGCGATTTCGAGTTCGAGTTTGCCGACCGAGTTGAGTTCGGCCAGCCGTTTGTTCACCCGCAAGGTTTTTTCGGCGGCGCCGAGCGTGGCCCTGGCCTTGTCGAGCTGGGTCTGTTGCCGCGTGCAGTCGAACTGGATCAGGGCCTGGCCCTGGCGAAAGACAGCGCCTTCGGGCACCGGCAAACGATTGACCTTGGCGCCGATTTCGGCCGCCAGCGTGGTGTAGCGGCGCGGCGCAAGCTGGGCGCGGATTTCGCGGCGATCCATGGCGGACGCGCCCGGCGCGGCGACGGCGTTCGGCGCGAGGGCAGCGGCGCCTTGGGCG
>JBAQRB010000307.1:0-17027 GCA_049295655.1 Rhodocyclaceae bacterium | reverse complement strand
ACAGCAGATTCAACAACAAGTGGCGCGGCGCGTTGATCCTGCGCCAAGAGGAGGGGATAGGAAGTCAGAGCAATTTAAACGTAACAGTATTTTACAAATCGATGGACTCTGACCCCATTGATTTGTTGATTTGGATCAAACAGCCAGGCTCCCATGGTGCCACCTTAAGGCAAGACCCAAAAAGCCCGCCATGCCGGCGAGCTTTTTGATGGCGACGGGCTGACTCAGCCTTCCCGCATCTCCCGTTCGGCCGCCTTGGCGAGGAATCCGGAACGGCTCAGGTGGTGAGCTTTCGCGTAGTTGTCGATGCGCGTCACCAGGTATTCCGGCAATGAAATATTGAGGCGCACAGGCTGGCTGCGGACCGTGGCCAAGTCGATATCGACCAGCATCCAGTAGCCACTCTCGAAGCGCTCATCACCCGCCCACTGTTCCGGCGCCGACGGTACGGGAATCTCCATCTCCTCGCCGTCGAAATGCACCTCAACGGCCTCTTGCGCCATGCGGGGCAGATCGGCCAACTCGTCCGCTGCCGAGAAGCAGCCGGGAAAATCCGGGAAGGTCATGCCGTAGGCGCTGCCTTCATCCTTATGCACATAAACCGGGTACAACATAGTCACCTCCAATTCCAGCCGGCCTGCCGATAGATGTTACGCAGCGTACCGATGGCAATGTCTTTGCGTGGGTGCGGCACCACCACGTGGCCGGGCTGGGCCGGATGCTTGAACTTCATGTGGTCGCCTTTGCCGCCCACATGCTGCCAGCCCTCCGATTCCAACCGTTTGATGATGTCCGCGCTTTTCATGTGTGTAACTATACACACTAAATCAAAAAGACCAATGATTGGTGTGTATTTATTGCCGGTGGTTCAGTCCGGGATCTCGCTTTAAGTCAGCTTGACGTAGCGTAACTGATCTCGTATGCTTAGTTACGGTCATATCCATACATAAATGATCATAGGATTACAGTTATGGACATTCTCCAGTTCGCAAACGCATTCCGTTCGGCTCGGCTCGAATGTCGGTTAACCCAACAGGACGTGGCGCGTGGCGCTGGGGTGAGCATCGTGACTGTTTCCCGCTTTGAACGCGGAGAACTGCTCGAGGTCGGGGTGGTCAAGCTGCTCAACCTTTTCAACCAGGTTGGACTGGAACTCTATCCACGACCCTTGGGCCATTTGCGCACACTCGACGATATTCAGCGCGAGAGAAGCGCCAGTTCAGAGTCCCCCGGACGCCGTGACGCACCGGCAGTCCACCGCGTCCGCCATTCCAGAGAGGAGAAAACTGGTGGCTGAACCGATTGCCCTTGATGTCTATGTCGGAGAGAACCGTATCGGCGTTCTGGCCGACAATCCGGAAGGCCTCTTCGTTTTCACGTACCTGCCCGAGACGCCAGCGGAGCAACTGGTTTCGCTGACCATGCCGGTTCGTAGCGAAAGCTACAAATGGGGCCGGGGCGGACTGCACCCGTTTTTCCGCATGAATCTGCCGGAAGGCGCCAAGAAAGACCTGCTGCGCCAGCAGCTCGGTTCGGCAGCACAAGTCACCGATATCGGGCTGCTCGCGCTGACCGGTCAACGCACGATCGGTCGTGTCCGCAGCGTTCCCCGGGGCCAACCCTTGAGCATCGCTGAAGACAAACTGCAAGTCGCCACGCTGCTGGCCAGCCCGAACGCCCGCGAGCTGCTCTTGCAGCATCTGGCTGCGGGTGTAGCTGAAGGCGTTTCCGGGGTGATGCCGAAATTGCTCCGGGAAGACAAGACCACCACCGCCATCGACGAATACATCGTCAAGACCGGCCGCCCGGACCTGCCCGGCCTATCGATCAACGAATATCTCTGCCTGCGCGTTGCAGCGCGCGCCGGATTGAACGTGCCGGAAGCGCGGTTATCCGAGGACGGTACGGTGCTGGCGCTGCGCCGCTTCGATCACCCGGACTCGGGCGTCGTTCCGGGCGTCGAGGATTTCTGCTCGCTCGAGGGTAACGATCCGGAGGCCAAATACGATGGTTCTCTCGAGGGGCTGGCCAATCGCCTGCGTGATTATGTGCCGCCGGCGCAGTTTATCGACAATGCGACACGCCTCTATAAACTGCTTCTGCTCAATTACGCGATTCATAACGCTGACGCCCACCTGAAGAATTTTGCGCTGACCTACACCTCGCTGGACGATGTGGCGCTGGCACCGGTTTACGACATCCTGACCGTCACGGCCTACCCCCAGTACGCCAACAACATCCCGGGCCTGACCCTGGAAGGCAAGAAAGTCTGGGGCTGCGGGAAAGCCTTGCACAAGTACGCGGCCCAGCGTCTGCAACTCTCCGCCGCGACGCGCGCCGATGCCGTAAAGCGCGTTATCGGCGCTCTCCGGGAGACCTTCCCGGATATCCGGGACTTCGCCGAGAAATTCCCCTATTTCCGGGAGACCGCGAAACGCATGTTGGACGAATGGGAGAAAGGACTGGCCGGCATACTCCCGACTTCCACGGCCAAACTCCCGCCCCCCGGTGAAATCCGCGAATCCTTTGGCATGTCCGAAATAGAACCGGCAAAGAAGGCACGCAACGAATACGTCAATCCGGACGGCGCGTTCTCGCACAAAGCCCGGTGATCACCGAAGAACGGTTGTTTCGGCAACCCCTTGGCAAGCTGGCCGAGTTTCCCGGGGTTTGCGGCGGACTCTTCGCCAGAATCCGCAGAGTTCTGACACCGGCCAGGATGATGGCTGACATATTTACGACAGTGAAATCCCTAAAATTGCCGTTCGCCAATGTGACCACGTCTGAATGATTCAGTCGCGTTAGCTGAAAGTCGCAAAAACTGCCCACGACATCGTGTGCCACAAGCGAATCCATCGACTGGAAAGTTGTTTATCGTCGGCGGCGGACGCGATCGACATGCTGCGTTGCAATAGAGCAGGCCGGCCAGACAAATGTTACGGATTGACTCAGGGAGTTCAATGTCATGGAAATCAGCCAGTTCCGCTGGACGCCGATTGCTGGATGGGAGACTCCGCCAGCTTCTATACGCACAGCCAACCTTGTGCTGGCCTTTGCGGACGCCGGTTATTTTCGCCAGCCCGAATGCTACGAAGACCTGCGCAACAGGTTTCCATCAGCCCACATCGTCGGTTGCAGTTCGTCTGGCAGCGTTCATGGCACACGGATAAGCGACGGCGACATCGTCGTCACCGCGGTGCGTTTCGAGAATGGGAGTGTCCGCTTGGTGCGTGCGGAACCGGCGCCCGGCGAGGATCTGCAGGCGCTTGCCGCAGGCATGATGAACGAACTCGGGAGCACGGATTTGCGTCATGCTTTTGTGCTTTCGGACGGATTGTCGGTCAATGGCAGCGATCTGGCCAGCGGGCTCAATACCGCCGGTATTCCCGTAACCGGGGGGCTGGCGGGCGACGGCACGCGTTTCGCCAGTACGTGGGTGATGGCCGATGCGCCAGCCGCGCAGAACCTTGTCGCGCTCATCGGCTTCTTCGGCAGTCTTGAGGCCAGAAGCGGTTGCGTCGCCGGTTGGAGTGAGTTTGGTGCGGAAAGATTGCTTACCCGTTCGCTCGGCAACGTGGTGTATGAAATCGATCACAAGCCGGCACTGACGGTCTATACCAAATACCTCGGCGAGATGGCCAAGGAGCTGCCGAGCAGCGGCCTGCGCTTTCCCTTGTCCATCCGCGCCAGCAAACAGGATGAGCCGGTGATCAGAACCCTGCTCGCGGTCGATCCCAGAGCACAAAGCCTGACCTTCGCCGGCGATATGCCGCAGGGCAGTTTCTGCCGCTTGATGAAAACTGACGTCGATTCCCTGATCGACGGCTCCGGCATGGCGGCCACGACGGCGAAATTCACCGGCCCGGGCACGAATCCCAGCTTGTGCCTGGTCGTCAGTTGCGTGGGCCGTCGCCTGGTGCTCGGACAATTGACCGAAGAAGAGCTGGAGATCGTGCACCAGCACATCGGGCCAGGCGTTGCAATCACGGGTTTCTACTCCTACGGCGAACTCGCCCCCTTCAGCAACGTGGTCCGGTGTCAGCTGCATAACCAGACGATGACGCTGACCACGCTGAGCGAGTAGATGCGATGTATCCGAACTTTTCGGCACCCGTGAGGCGGATCGGGCATCGCCTGCTCCGGCGTCAGCTGTTCCGCATCTTCGGCACCGAGATCGCGCCTGAAGGCGAGTGGGGAGCATTCCTGCAGGTCGTCAGCGATACGTACTTCGAAGCGGATCGCGAGCGGCAGCTGGTCGAGAATGCGCTTGAGGTCAACGGCCACGAATTGAGCGAAGCCAACAACAAGCTGCGGCTGTTCATCGACAACGCGCCGGCCGGTATCGTCATGCTTGACCGCGAAATGCGCTATCTGTTCGCCAGTCGGCGCTGGCTCCAGGACCGCCGGATCACGCTGCAGGACGTGGTTGGCAAGAATCATTACGAGGCCTATCCCGCTGCGGAACGCTGGAAGGAGGTTCACCGCCGCTGCCTGACCGGCGTCACGGAAAGCTGCGACGAAGACCCCATTCCGCAGCCGGACGGCCGCATCGACTGGATACGCTGGGAGATACGCCCCTGGTACGATGCCGATGGCGAGGTAGGCGGCATCATCCTGATGTCCGAAGACATTACCGAGCGCAAAAAAGCCGACGAGTCGCTCAAGCTATTACTGCTCGAATACCAGGCGATCCTGGACAACGCCTCGCTGGGCATCGCGTTTACGCGCGATCGTACGTTTTTGCGTTGCAATCAACGTTTCGGCGAAATGTTTGGCTGGCATAGTGACGAGTTGATTGGTCAACCGACACATATCCTTTACCCCTCCCCCGAGGCTTTCGCCGAACTCGGGCGCAGCGCAGCGGAAACGCTAGGTGTCGGCAAGCCGATGGATGTCGAGTTGCTCATGAAGAAACGCGACGGCAGCCTGTTTTGGTGCCGCATGCTGGGCAACGCGATCGACCCGAGCGACCGCAGCAAAGGCACGATTTTCAGCACCGAAGACATTACTGAACGCAAGCGTACACAAGAACAACTGCGCATTGCCGCCGTCGCTTTCCAGTCGCGCGACAGCATGATGGTGACCGATGCGCGCGGCATCATCATGCAGGTCAATCAGGCCTTTACCGATGTCACCGGCTACAGTTCTGCCGACGCCGTGGGCAAGACGCCATCCCTCCTGCACTCCGGCCGACAGGACGCCGCCTTCTATCGCAACTTGTGGGAAGCGATCGTCCGCGAGGGGCATTGGGAAGGCGAGATCTGGAACCGGCGCAAGGACGGAGGCATTTATCCGGAGTGGTTGTCGATCTCCGGCATCAAGGACGCCGCCGGCAAGCTTACCCATTACCTTGGAATTTTCTCCGACATCAGCGATCCGCGCGAGGCCGAACGCAAGATTCTCAAACTGGCCTTCTACGATCCCCTGACCGGACTGCCCAACCGGCGCCTGCTGCACGACCGCCTGCAGCAGGCTTTGGCAAGCAGCGGTCGCAGCGGTCAATTTGGCGCCTTGTTGCTGCTCGACCTCGACCATTTCAAAACAATCAACGACACGCGCGGCCACGATGTTGGCGACGAACTTCTTGTCGAGATTGCGCGGCGTCTGCAGGTCACCCTGCGGGAAACGGACTCGGCGGCGCGCCTTGGCGGCGACGAGTTCGTCGTGCTTCTCGAAGGACTCAACGAAGAACAGGTCGCAGCGGCGACCGTCGCCGAGTCCATCGCAGAAAAACTGCGCGCAGCCATCTGCCGGCCCATCACCCTCAAGGGCGAGATGCGCCACATCACGCCGAGCATTGGCGTCACGCTGTTCTGCGGTATTGGCGAAGGTCTCGACGCATCGCTCAAGCAGGCGGATCTTGCGCTCTACCAAGCCAAGGATGCCGGGCGCAACACGATCCGCTTCTATAACCCGGCGATGCAGGCGGCGGTCGATGCGCGCGCCAAACTGGAGTCCGGGCTGCTCCGGGCGTTGGCGGAGGAGGAGTTCGTGCTCTACTACCAACCCCAGGTCGATGCCGACGGCGCCCTGATCGGTGCCGAAGCCCTGTTACGTTGGCAGCCGCCCGGACAGGCCATGATGTCGCCGGCTGACTTCATTCCAGCCGCCGAGGACTGCGGGCTGATCGTGCCAATCGGGGGCTGGGTGCTGGAAACCGCTTGCCAGCAGCTCGCCGCCTGGGCGGACAACCCGACCACCGCGAACCTGGTTCTGGCGGTCAACATCAGCGCGCGCCAGTTCCGCCAGCCCGATTTCATCGATCAAGTGCAGATGGCCTTGCAGCGTAACGGTGCGCATCCGGAGCGCCTCAAGCTGGAGCTGACCGAGAGCTTGCTCCTCGAAGACGTGGCAAAAGTGATCGGGACCATGCAGACGCTCAAGGACTTGGGCATCGGGTTCTCCATCGACGACTTCGGTACCGGCTATTCGTCGCTCGCCTACCTCAAGCGTCTGCCGCTGGATCAGATCAAGATCGACCAGAGCTTCGTGCGCGACATTGTCATCGATGCGGATGACCGCGCCATCGTGCAAGCGATTATCTCCCTGGCCAGCAATCTGGGCTTGCAAGTCATCGCCGAAGGGGTGGAAACCGAGGAACAACGAGATTTTCTTGCGTGCCATGGCTGCTGCGCCTATCAGGGCTATTTGTTTAGCCGGCCGTTGCCGATCGAAGCGTTCGCGCCCTTCCTGAAGGCGTGGTTGGATAAATCGGCATTCCCGCAAGCTGAAGGCCAATCCGAGCATCTGCGGCACGATTTCACCTTCCGAGAAGCCCGTTCCGTACAAATATAGCGAAAACCGGCTTCGCAAAGTGTTAGCGCCACGCCGCAATCAAATCCACTTCTTGCCCTTGGAGAATGATGCCCCCTTGGCAAGCCTCAAGTGGCAATCCGCTACGGCCTTTCGAGTTTCGCTGGTTTTCCCGGGGTTTGCGGCGGACTCTTCGCCAGAATCCGGTACAAGGTGCCACGGCTGATGCCCAGTTGGCGCGCTGCGGCCGAGATGTTGCCGCCAGCCGCATCCAGCGTGCGCCGGGTCACCTGGCGCTCGATCTGATCGAGACTGTCGGCACAGTCCGGCGCGCTGGCCGCCCAGGGGTTCGCGGCGGGCGCCGGAACAACGCCAGCCGCTGCCGGGTTCGGCGCGGTGTCGAACAGTTCTTCCGGCAGGTGCCGCTCGGTGATCAGCGTTTCGCCGTCGTCGAGCAAGGCGATGGCGACCCGAACGACGTTGAACAGCTGCCGGATGTTGCCCGGCCAGGCGTAGCGCTCGACGGCTTGCAGCGCGCCTTCCGAAAATGAGACGAACCTTCCGGGGACGCTTTCCGCGTCCGCCAGTTTCTGGACCAGCTGGCGGATATCGCTTCGTTCGCGCAGGGCGGGAAGCGTGACGCAAAGACCGTTCAGGCGATAGTAAAGATCCTCGCGGAAGCGCTGCCTGGCCACTTCTTCCTTGAGGCGGTGGTGGGTGGCGCAGACCAGCGAAATGTCGACCGCAACGGTGCGATTGCTGCCGAGCGGCGTCACGCAGCGTTCCTGCAGGACGCGCAGCAGGCGGGCCTGCAGGGAAAACGGCATGTCGCCGATTTCATCGAGAAAAAGGGTGCCGCCATGCGCCTGCTGGATCTTTCCGAGCGCGCCCTCCTTGCGCGCGCCGGTATAGGCGCCGCCCTGGTAGCCGAAGAGCTCGGATTCGATCAGGGTTTCCGGGATGGCGGCGCAGTTCAGGGCGACGAAGGGGCCGGCGCGGCGCGGACCGCTGTTGTGGAATCCCCTGGCGAACATTTCCTTGCCGGCGCCCGACTCGCCCTGGATGAGGATCGGAATGTCGCGCCCGAGAATGCGCCGGGCGCGGTCGATCGCGGCTTGCATCCGTCCGTCGTCCGAAACCAGGGTGTCGAAGGTGATCTCCGGGGTGCGTCGGTTGTCCGCCCGGCGCCGGTTGCAGGGGATAGTCGCTTCGGCATCGCCATGGCCGACGATAGCGCGCAGCGGCAGTTGCCCGCGCAACTGGACCTGGACTTGCCTGCCGTTGACGGAAAGTTCATGGCTGGCGAGCGGGTTGCCGCGCAGACGGTCGATGAGCGGCGCCAGGCGGCTTTCGAAGACGATGGCGAAATCGCGCCGAATCGCGTCGATGCGGCGGATTCCCAGAATGTCGAGACCGGCGCGGTTGATGGCGAGCACCTGGCCATCCGGCGAGATCGCTGCCAGGCCCTCCCCGACGTGGCCGAGGCCTTGGGCTCGGCTCTGGAAGCAGACCAGCAGGTCACGCGCATGGGTCGCCTCGAACAGGCGGTTTTCGATGATGGCCGCGGAAAGAACGGCCAGTCCGAGCGTATGCCGCTCGTCGCCGTGGTAGTCGCCGGCAATGTTGAAAATGCCGATCAGCTTGCCGTCCGGCGCGAAGATCGGGCTGGCGCAGCCGGCCAGGAAAGCGTGCTGTTCGAAATAGTGCTCGCCGCCCAGCACCTCGGTGCTGGCCTCTTCATCGAGCGCGGTGCCGATGGCGTTGGTGCCGCAGCGGTTTTCATCCCACGAAGCCCCTGCGGCAAGGGCCAAGCAATCGGCCCGGCCGGCGAAACTGGCGTCGCCCAGCGTTTCCAGCAGCAGGCCGTTGGCGTCGGCGAGGACCAGCATGCTGCCCGAATCGCGGATCTGCGCATGGACTTGCGCCATCACCGAACGGCCATGCGGCAGCCAGTGGGCGTTGCGCTCGTGTTCGCTTTTCAGGGCCAGCGGCCCGAGAAAGTCGATTTCCGGCAGGCCGCGGTTTTCGGCCAAGCCGAAGCGGCGACAACGTTGCCAGGAACGAAGAATCGGCGCCTTGAGCAAACCTGCCGGCGACTCGCCGCGTTCGAAGAATTGCTGCCTTGCCTGTTGCAGTTTCTGGCCGTGTAGCGTGGCCGCCAGCTGATGAAGCCCCATCTGTTCTCGCGTCTCGGTTGTCTGCTTTCTTCTGTTTTTTTTGTTGTTGGTGAATGCAGTCGCGCCATCGGCGCGTCAAGCTCCCCTAGTCGGTGACCGGATCAGTGTATTACTTAAGCAATAGACCAAGGGATTTTTTCGTTTTTTCTTCGCAGGGGATTTTCAGGGCGACCCGGAGGCGTGCCGGCGTCGGCGCCCGGTAGCCTCCGGCGAGATCAGCCGGCCAGCGGGGCGGGGCCGAGTCGAAGCCGATCCGCACGGCGCCCCAGTGGCGCCCTTCGATCATGATCGGGACGGACAGGTCGTTGATCACTTCGCCGGTATCGCGGACGTAGGTCTGAAACACCGAGGGGCGGGTGTTCGCGACCGTTCGTCGCAGACGAATGCTTGAGCCGTGAAACTGCGCCGGCGTTGGCCGAAGAGTGGCGAATCGATTGACCATTAGCGTGATCGATGGGATTCGGCCAGCCTTTATCGTTCGTTCCAGACGAACGCTATCAAAAAAGTCCGGATCGGATCGGGAATAGGCCCCACACGAAGAATGGCGTATGGCCAAGCTCGCGACGGGGTTTCGGGTCGACTTCCCTGCTACGCGCTGCGGGGCCCGCCGGCGCTGTCGGCCGACAAGCCGACGCGGAACGTTCCGTTGCGCTCTTCGAGCATGAACGGAAACAGGCCGCGTGCGAATAGCTGGCAATAGCGATCCATCGCCGCCTGACGGCAGGCGATGGTTTCGACCCAGCCGGCGGATGGAAGCGAATTGGGGGCTGCGTTGGTGTGGTTGTTGCCCATGGGGTTCTCCTTGCCAGGTTTCTGTTTGCAGGCGAACTGCTGCACTGCAGCGAAACCCTATTCTGTCAGGCGAATTTGACAGAATGATGGCGAAAACATGGGTCCAACGGACTAATCGGCATTTTGCAGGAAGTGGCCGGAACGATCCGTTCTGCGCAGGAAAAAAACGGAGCGAAAGCGGCCTGACACTTTTCACCCACCGCTCCCCATCGCTTCACCCGCCGCTCTTCCCCCAATGCACGCCCTCGCCCTTGCGCTTGTGGAAAATCAGCGGCGCGCAGCGCCGGTCGTCGTGGTAGATGCCGACGCAGTCGAGGCACTGGAAGCAGTCGTCGTACCTGATCGCGCCGTTGCGCTCGATGGCGTCGTAGGCGCAGCGGTGGCGGCAGGTCTGGCAGGGCTGGCCGCATTCGCTGCGGCGCGCCAGCCAGTCGGGCCGGCGCAGCTTGCCGCCGAGCGTGAGCGCCGCGCCGAGCGGGCAGACGAAGCGGCAGAAGAACTTGTAGTAGAGCGCGCCGAGCAGCAGCAGGAGAACGGCGTAGGCGACGAAGGGCCAGCTGCGCTCGAAGCCGACGGTGATCGCCGTCTTGAACGGTTCGACCTCGACCAGTTGCTCGGCCAGCCTCGGCGCCCACAGCGCCGTGCCGGCGAGCGCGGCGAGCAGCACGTAGCGTCCGCGGTCGAGCAACCGCGCCAGCCGGGGCGGCAGAGCGCGCGCTTTCAGGCCGAGCCGCTGCGCGAGCAAGGCGACGAACTCCTGCAGCGCGCCGAACGGGCAGAGCCAGCCGCAGAAGGTGCCGCGCCCCCAGACGAAGAAGGTGAGCAGCGTGAAGGCGATCAGCAGCAGGGAAACCGGGTCGTAGAGGAAACTCGCCAGTCCCTGCCCGGCGCGCAGCGCCTTGAGCGCGCCGGTGATCTGGACGACCGAGAGCTGGCCCTGCGCGTACCAGCCGATGAAGCCGAGCGTGAAGGCGAGGAAGGAAAGGCGGAAGACGCGCAGGCGCGCCGGGTGGATCGACATCCAGCGCGGCCGGGCGAGGACGCAGGCGAGCAGAACGAGTGCAACGCCGATGATCGCCAGGTCGCGCGCCCGGTCCTTCCAGGCCAGCAGCCAGTCGGGCAGCGGCGTCGGCGGATAGCGCAGGAGGTCGGCCGGCGGCGCGTAGTCGAGCGTCGCCGTGCGCTGCGTGACGAGCGGCAGGATGACGCCGCGGGCGCGGCTGAAGGTGAAGCCGAAGCGCAGGGGCTGCGCCGGGTCGAGTCCCGAGAGCGGCGGAATCTGCAGCGCCAGCACGCTGTTGAATTCCGGCGCGCCGGACGGTGACGCGGAGTCGGGGTCAGCGGTGAGGTCGAGGTCGCGTGCCTCGTAGGGCGCGTTGTCCTGCGTCAGCGAGATGCGCTGCGGCACGGTGCCGCGCACGAAATCCTCGTCGACCGGCGGCAGGCGGCCGGCGCTGGCGACCCAGAAGGCCTGCTGCCCGCCTTGCAGGCGCTCGATCATCACCGCGTATTTCACGTCGCCGAGCAGCGCGCGGCCGATGGTCGGCGCGTTGAGCCAGGCGACGTAGAGGTCGACGGCAAGCTCGTCGGGCGCAGCGAGGCCGGCCGCATCGACGCCGGCGCCGTCGCTGCCGGCGAACAGCTGCTCGAGCTCGCGGTTGCGCAGCGTCAGCCGCCTGATGTGGCCACCCTTGAGCAGCGCGGCGAAGTCGAGCCGCGTGTAAACGTCGTCGCGCGCCTGCGCCGCCGGGCCGCGCTGCGTCGGCGCGGCAAAGGCCAGCCTGGCGCGCGCCACGGCCAGCGCGGCGGTGAGTACGGTCTGGTTGACGATGCGGATCGACGCGGTGGCCTTGCTGACGCCGTCGAGCACGACGCGCTGCTGGTCGCCACCCCGGTTACCCCGGTCGTGGCCGCCGCTGCCGTAGATGCTGGCGACGCTGATCTGCTGCAGCAGATTTTTCCCGGCGTACTGGCGGACGAACTCGCGCAGCGGCGCTTCGCCGAGGCCGCCGAGGAAGACCGGCTCGTGCTGGCTGAGCACCTCGACGTCGAGATAGGCCCCCTTGCGGTCGATGGAGATCAGCAGGTTGAACGGCGTGCCTTCGAAACCGGGGATCGGCGCGAGGTCGATCGACTCGAAGACATAGCCGACCGGCCCGGCATCGGGTTCGAGCTCGCTGCTGATCGGCCAGGCGGGGATTTCGTGGAGTTTCTCGCCAACGCGCAGCGGCGCCTGGAAACGCCGTGCTACGTCGGACTGGCTCAGCTCACCGGCCTGCGCCGCCAGCGTGCAGAGCGCGAGAATGGCGCAGAGCGAAAACTGGGTAAATGCTTTAACCACGGCGACACGGCGGGCAGCGCGAAGCCTCCCTGTCGAGGGACGGCGAACAGCGCAAAGCCTCCCTGAAGAGGGACGGCGTAATGCCAACACCTTCGATATAAGCCATCATTTTTTCGCCGTGCCCGCCGTGGTTAGAACTGAGGTTTTTGAGTAACTCATGCCTCGATCAGCCCGGCACGCATGGCGATGATCGACAGTTCGGCGGCGTTGCTGACGTTGAGCTTCTGCTTGATATGGTAGAGGTGGGTGCCGACGGTGCTGGCGCTCAGGTGGAAATCGCCGGCGATGTCGCTCACCGAGCTGCCGTGCGCGAGCTTGAGGAAGACCGCGAATTCCTTGTCGGTCAGCGTCGCGGCCGGGTCGGCGGCGCCCGTCAGCTGCGCCAGCGCGATCCCCTGCGCGAGTTCGGGGTCGATGTAGCGCAGGTTGTTCGCCACCTGGCCGACGCCACGCAGGAATTCATCGGGCGAGCAGCGCTTGCTCAGGTAGCCGAGCGCGCCGGCCTTCAGCGCGCGCAACGGAATCACGCTGTCCTGGTGCGCCGAGAGCATCAGGACGCGGGCGTTCGGGTGGTGGGCGCGCAGGCGCTCGAGCGCCGCGAGGCCGCCGATGCCGGGCATCGAAACGTCCATCACCAGCAGGTCGGGCGCCAGTTCGGCATACAGGCGCAGGGCCACCTCGCCGCTCTCCGCCTCGCCGAGAACGGTCGCCCCGGCGCCTTCGAGCAGCAGGCGAAAGCCCATGCGGACGATGGCATGGTCGTCGGCGAGAACGATCCGGGTACCGAGCAGCGTTGCGTTCATGATATTTCCTCCAAAGAGTTCACGTGGATTGCCGGCAGGCGGACCCGCAGACAGGTGCCGCCACCGGCCGCAGCGCCAAAATCGACTCGACCGGAGAGCACCGCGACGCGCTCGCGCATGCCCGAAAGGCCCAGCCCGCAGCCCGAAAAATCCGATCCGGCGCCGGGGCCGCGGCCGTTGTCGGTCAGCGTCAGTTCGAGCCAGCGCTCGAACCGGCGCAAACGCACTTCGACGCGGCTCGCCGCCGCATGGCGGGCGACGTTGGTCAGCCCTTCCTGGACGACGCGCAGCAGCGCCTGCGTCGATTCGTCGCCGAGCGGCGCCGCGCCGGCATCGAGCGAGATATCGAGCGCGATGTCGGGATAGTGCTGCTGCCAGAGGTCGAGGTAACGGCGCAGCGTTTCGTCGATCCCGATGCGCACCGCCCCGGCCTGCGGGCGCAGGTGAGCGAGGATGTTGCGCACGCCGTCCTGCATCTGGCCGGTCACCGCGACGATGCTTTGCGCATGGCCGTGCAGCGCCGGCTGCTCGCCGGTGCGCTGGGCGATGGCGCCGGCCAGTGCGCGCACGGCGGTGATGCCCTGCGCGAGTTCGTCGTGCAGCTCGCGGGCGATACTGCGCCGTTCGGCTTCGAGGCGCACTTGCACGCGCTCGACGAGTTCGAGGCGTTCCTGTTCGGTTTCCAGGCGGACGTTTTCATTGACCGCCTGCGTCAGGCGGTCGGCCATGCCGTTGAAGGCGCCGGCCAGACGCCCGAGCTCGGGCACCGGGAAGACCGGCAGGCGGGTGTCGAAGCGACCGCTGCCGGTGCGGTCGAGCGCGGCCATGACGAGGCCGAGCGGACGCAAGGCGCGATCGAGCGCCAGGCGCACGGCAAGGAACAGCGCAAGGAGGAGGATGGCGGCCCAGCCGGCGATCACGCAAAGGTCGTCCCACGCATCGAGCGTCGCGCGCGAGGCGTCTGGGCGCAGGATCAGCGTCAGCGGCCCGGCATCGATGCGGCGTTCGGCGAAGGCCGGCTCGATCAGCGCGACAAACCAGCCGGGCGCGACGCGCCCCGCCTTGTAGGTCGCTTGCGGCGACTGATAAAGCCGCTGGCCGGCGCGGTCGACCACTTCCAGCGCATTGGCACGAATCCGCCCGACCGCCTGGATGTGCGCGAGCAGGCGGGCGCTGCTCCAGCCCGGCGGCGTGCCGCGCGCTTCGCGTGCGGCAACACCGAGCCATTGCCCGGCGACCCGGGTCGCTGCCTCGACTTCCTCGTGGATCGCCTCGCGGCTCTGCTTCAGCCACAGGCCGCCGAGCGCGAGGACCAGCGCGCCGGCGAGCGCGGTCAGCACGAGGCTGATCCGGGTGTGCAGGCTGGGGTTGATTCGGCGCATGACGGCTCCTTGCAAAATATTGTTCGAACCACAACGGGCACAACGGGCACAACGAAAAACAAAAACTTCCATCGAAAAAATCAAGGCTCTTCGTTGTGTTCGTTGTGCCCGTTGTGGTTAATCAGCTTTGCCATTACTTACCCCAGCGGTAGCGCAAACCAACCCAGAAGCTGCGCGGCGCGCCGGGGGCGACGAAGGATTCGCGGCGCCAGGCATCGGAATCGGCGACAAAGGCGCCGGCGCCGTCGAAGGGGTTCTCGGCGAGTGCGCCGCCGGTCGCGTAGCGCCGGTCGAGGGCGTTATTGACGCGGGCAAAGGCCGTCCACGCGCGGTCCAGCGCATAGCTGGCATTCAGGTTGAGCAGCGCGTAGCCGCCCGACTCGCCGGCCCCCTCGAAAGTCCGGCCGCCGAAAGTGCCGGCCTGGTGGGCGTTGTTCTCGTTGCCGCGCAGGTACTGGCTCGAAAAGGCGATGAGGTCGGCGCCGAGGCGCAGGTCGGCGCTCGCGCGCCAGCGCAGCGCGAGCTTCAGGCTGTGCTCGGGAATGCCGGGCAGGCGGTTGCCGGACTGCACGAGGATTTCGTCGCCGCCGCACTGCGCCGCGGTACCGCGAGTGCTGTTGTTCTCCGCCAGCAGGCAGGCCGAATTGCGGAAGCTGGCCTTGACCCAGCCGTAGGCGAGCTGCCAATCGACGCTGCCGGCCTTGCCGTCGAGCGCAAGCTCCACGCCCTCGCGGCGCGTGCCGCCGAAGTTGGTGAAGTAGCCCTGGCTGGTCGAGGTGCCGACGAACAGGATGTCGTCGCTGTTGTCGGTGCGATACGCCGCCGCGCTCCAGCCGACCTCGCCCTTGAAGCGGCCGCGGGCGCCGGCTTCGAGCGTGCGCGCGACGACCTGCTTGAGATAGGGGTCGGCGGCCATCGCATTGGGCAGCGAGCACGGGTTGGCCGGATCGGCGCAACCGAGCTCGATCGGCGTCGGCGCCCGGCTCGCCTGGTTGAAGCCGCCGAACAGCGTGAGCGCCGGCGCGGCCTGCCAGGTGAGGCCGAGCGCCGGGTTGAGCTTCGCGTAGGTGTAGTCGGCGTCGAGATTGGGCGCGACCGGTTTGATCTCGTCGCTGTTGCGGATGTGCGTGCGGTTGTAGCGCGCGGCAGCGGTCAGATGCAGCGCCGGGGTCAGCGACCAGGTGTCGGTCAGGTAGGCGCTGAGCGTTTGCGTGCGGCCGGTCAGCTGGTTGTCGATCGCCTCGGCGGCGCTCGGCACGACGCCGCGCGAGCCGTCGAGAAAGCCGATTTCGGTGCTCTGCCGGAAGCGGGCGAGCGAGCGGTCGAGACCGCCGCCGAACGCCATCTGGTGCGCGCCAGCAGTGCGGCTCCACTGCCCGGCCAGCCCCCAGCTGTCCTGCCGGGTTCGCGTGCGGTTGTTGGCGGCACTGTCGATGTTCAGCCCGCTGCCGCCGGCCGCAAGGTCGTTGGCGCCGTCTTCAAAACCGTCGTTCGCATCGCCGTTCAGGGTTTTCGTCTGGCTCGCCCGGACATAGGCGTTGCCGGAAAAGCGCGTGGCGGCGTCGAGCCAGCGGCTGCCCGACAGCGTGAGCTGCGTCTGGCTGTTCCACGTCGTGTCGGGGTGGGTGAAGATCTGCGCGCGGCGCGCGGCGAGCATCGAAAGCGGCAGCAGACCGTTGCCGGTCAGCACGGCGTCGGCGTGGCTCAGCGAAAGGTCGAGTTCGCTGCTGCTGCCGCGCCACGACAGCTTGCCGAAAACCTGATCGACTTCGCTGCGCGAGTAGTCGCGCCAGCCGTTTTCGCGATAGCTGCTCGCCGCGACGTAATAGCCAAGGCTGCCGTTGTTGCCGCCCTGCTCCACTTCGAGCGCGCGCCGTCCGAAGCTGCCGGCCTTGACTTCGGCTTCGCTGCCGTTGAAGCGGAAGCCGTCCTTGGTATGGATGGCGATCGCACCGCCCAGCGTGTTGAGGCCGAACAGCGGATTCGAGCCGGGGATCAGGGTCAGGCTGTCGAGCGCGACCTGCGGGATCATGTCCCAGTTGACCGTATCGCCGAACGGGCTGTTGGCGCGCACGCCGTCCACATAGACCGACAGGCCCTGCGGCGTGCCGAGCAGCGGCGAAGCGCTGAAGCCGCGATAGTTGAAATCGGGCTGGAAGGGGTTGCCCTGCGTCTCGTTGAGATTGACGCCGGGCAGCCGCGCGGCGATGGCGTCGGGCAAGGCCACGTGCAGGATGTCGTCGAGCGCCGCATCGGATAGCGTGCGCACGTTCGCTGGAATCTGTTCGAGCGGGCGCTCGACGCCGGGCAGCGGCGCCGTTCCGACGATCTGTACGGCAGGCGCCTCGACGCCGGCGCTCCAGGCCGGGCTGGCGGCGGCGAACAGCAGGATCGCGGCAAGACTTTTCTCGGTGCGCAGAGGGCTCATGTATGGCTCTTCAAGGCGTAGTGGATCGGGATGTCGATCTGGAAATCCGGGCTGCCGGGGGGCTGGCCGGCCGGCGGCGGCGGCAGCGTCGTGTTGTGCACGAGTTGCACGGCGTGCTGGTCGAGCACGTCGAAACCGCTCGAATGGACGATGTGCACGGCGATGATCGTTCCCTTGCGCGCCACCTGCAGGCGCAGCCGGACTTCGCCCTCCCAGCCGCGCGCGGCGGCGAGTCGCGGGTATTGCTGCTGTTGCGCGAGCAGATCGCCGAGCAGGCGGACATAACGCGCCATCGCGGCGCCGTCGCCGAGGTCGGCGAGCGGGGCCGGCGTGGTGGCCGGCAGAGCCGAC
>JBAQRB010000306.1:0-15071 GCA_049295655.1 Rhodocyclaceae bacterium | reverse complement strand
GGCCTGCACCGGATCGCGTGGGAACGCGGCTGGACGATCCGTTTTTATTCAGCCGCCGAGCTGGCCACCGTCGACGTGCCCAACCCGTCGGAAACCGTGCGCCAATACACCGGTACGCCTTCCGTTTCCGAAGCAGCGGCGCTGCTCGTCGGCGGCGTCGAGCGGAGCCAACTGCTCGTCGAAAAACACAAGTTGCGCGGCCCGGACGGCCGTAACGCAACCGTCTCCATTGCAAGGATCGCCCCATGAATGTACAGAAAACCGGAAAAATCATGCTCGTCGGCCTCGGCCCGGGCAGCAACGAGCACCTGACGGCACGCGCCCGCGCGGCGATTGCCGAGGCCGATACGATCATCGGCTACGTCACCTACATCCGCCTGATCGCCGATCTGATCAAAGGCAAGGAGGTGATCAAGAAATCGATGACCGAGGAACTCGACCGCGCCATCGAATCTCTGGAGCGCGCGCGTCAAGGCAAGAAAGTGGCGCTGATTTCGTCGGGCGACGCCGGCGTCTACGGCATGGCCGGGCCGACCTTCGAAGTGCTGTTCCAGGCCGGCTGGACGCCCGATTCAGGCATCGAAGTCGAAATCGTTCCTGGCGCTTCGGCGCTCAATACCTGCGCCGCGCTGGTCGGCGCGCCGCTGACGCACGACTTCTGCGCCATTTCACTGTCCGACCTGCTGACGCCGTGGCCGACCATCGCGCGCCGGCTCATTGCTGCGGCCTACGCCGATTTCGTCGTCGCCCTCTACAACCCGAAAAGCGGCCGCCGCGCACGCCAGATCGTCGAAGCGCAACGCCTCTTCCTGCGCCATCGCCACCCCGACACGCCGGTCGCCATCGTCAAATCGGCGTACCGCCCGAAGCAGCGCATCGAATTCACGACGCTCGAGAAAATGGCCGAATGCGACATCGGCATGCTGAGCACGGTGCTGATCGGCAACTCGAATACCTTCATCAAGCACGGCCTGATGGTCACGCCGCGCGGCTACGCCAACAAGTACGAGGTTGAAGGCGGTGAGCGGGCGACCAAGGACGGCGAACAGGCCGGCCGCTCGCTATCGACCGGCCTCGACGGCTGGATCGCCGCACTGCAGGCGAGTGGCAAGAGCGCTGCCGAACTGGCCGTCGAGCAACGGCTACCGGAGGACTACATCGCCGCGCTGCTCACCGAGCCGATCGAACTCGAAGACGAGACCGAAAAAGCCGGCGCATAAGCCGGCCTGGCGCTGCCGCCGTCCGGCGCGGCAGCGCTCGCTGCAGTAAAGCCGGACATCCCGCAACAGGTGCCTGCGGCTTCGTTCGAAGCACGGGTGAAACGGGAACGGGGTGCGCGGCGGATTCCCGCCGCAATTCCTCGGCTGCCCCCGCAACGGTAAGCGAGTGCGGGCGCGCCACGAAGCCACTGGACTTCTGTCCGGGAAGGCGGCGCGTCAAGACTTGCCAGCCCGGAGACCGGCCTGTTGCCTCGTGTCGCCTTGCTTGCGCAAGGCGACGATTACAATGGACGTCTGCGGGGAGCGGATGGCGCCAGCGTTGTTCGACTCGCGTCGAGCCCGGCACCATCCCGTGCAGACGGTCGCTCAAGGAGTCAGAACCATGCAACACGCAACACGCCGTTTCCGCACGACCCTACTCGCCTGCACACTGGCCGGCTTCGGCAACGCCCACGCCGCCGGCGTGCCGACCCTGCAGGAAGTCAGCGTCACCGCCGCAAGCAACGACCTGATCGGCGTCGCCGACAGCGCCGGCGAAGGAACGGTCACCGCCCGGCAACTGGCCAACCGCCCGCTGCTGCGCCCGGCTGAGGTCATGGAAACGATTCCCGGCATGGTCGTCACGCAGCACTCGGGCGACGGCAAGGCCAACCAGTATTTCCTGCGCGGCTTCAACCTCGACCACGGCAGCGACTTCGCCACCCACGTCAATGGCATGCCGGTCAATGTGGCCAGCCACGCGCACGGCCAGGGCTATATGGACCTCAATTTCCTGATTCCCGAACTGATCGGCAGCGTCAAATACCGCAAGGGCGTCTATGCCGCCGAGGACGGCGACTTCACGACCACCGGCAGCGCGCGCATCGACTACGCGCGCCGCCTCGATTCATCGCTCGTCGACCTCTCGTTCGGCCAGCACAACTACCGCCGCCTGCTCAGCGCCGGCAGCCGCGAAGTCGATGGCCTGCAACTGCTCGGCGGCGTCGAGGTGGCCGGCAACGACGGCCCCTGGGCGCAACCCGAAGGATTCGGCAAGACCAGCGCCGTGCTGCGCTTGTCGAGCGGCAGCGCGGCCAACGGCTTCGCCCTCACGGCGATGGCCTACGAGGCGCGCTGGCAAGCCACCGAGCACGTCCCCGAACGCGCCATCAGCAGCGGCGAGATCGGCCGGTACGGCTCGCTCTCGCCGAACGACGGCGGCCGCACGCACCGCTACAGCCTGTCAGGCGAATGGGGGAGAACCGATGCCGACGGCGCGCGCAAGGCCAGCGCCTACGTGATCGATTACGGCCTCAACCTCTTCTCGGCGCCGTCGGGTTTCATCAACGGCGTACAGGGCGATCAGCACGAGCAGGCCGACCAGCGTACGGTCTGGGGCGGCCAGGGCAGCCGTTCGTGGCTGCTCGGGCCGGCCCTCAAGGACAGCGAAATCACCACCGGACTGCAGCTGCGCCACGACCGGGTCGGCACGCTCGGCTTGTACGACACGCAAAACCGCCAGCGCAGCACCATCGTTCGCGAAGACCGCGTCCGCGAAACCGCCGCCGCGCTCTACGTGGACCTGCGCAGCCAATGGACGCCCTGGCTGCGCAGCAACCTCGGCCTGCGCCGCGACGAATATCGCGCGCAGGTCACGTCGCTGGCCGGCGCCTTCAACATGGGCAACGGCGGCAGCGCCGCGGCCGGGCAGACCAGCCCGAAGGCGGGCCTCGTTTTCGGGCCGTTCGACCTGCTCGGCGCAACCGAGTTCTACGCCAACTGGGGGCACGGCTTCCACAGCAACGACGCGCGCGGCGCGACGTCGACGACCAACCCGAAGGACGGCACGCCGAGCGAAAAGGTGCCGCTGCTGGTCAAGGCCAAGGGGTCGGAAATCGGCCTGCGCGCCAACCCGCTGCCCGGCTGGAATACCGGCGTCTCGCTGTGGCGGATGGAACTCGCCTCCGAACTCGTCTTCGTCGGCGACCAAGGCGTCGCCGAACCGAAAGGCGGATCGCGCCGGCACGGCCTCGAATGGTCGAACTACCTGACGCCGACCGACGGCGTCATCGTCGACAGCGACCTCGCGCTCTCGGTCGCCCGCTTCAAGGAGGCCAGTACAAGCAACGGTGGCAGCCACGTACCGAACGCCATCCCGCTCACCGCTTCGCTCGGACTCACCGCCGACCGCGGCGGCCGCTGGTTCGGCGGCCTGCGCCTGCGCTACCTCGGCGCCTATGCGCTGGAGGAAACCGGCGAGCAGAAATCGACCGCGTTCTGGACGAGCAGCGTCAAGCTCGGCTACCGCTTCGACCGCTCGCTGCAACTGACGCTCGACGTGCTCAACCTGTTCGACCGCAAGGCCAACGACATCGAATACTGGGGCGCTGCCTGCACGCGCAACGAAACGACGGGCGGCAACTGTGGCGCCGGCATCGACGGCCGGCTGGTGCACCCGCTCGAACCGAGAACCCTGCGCATCGGGGCGCGGCTCAGTTTCTGAACCGTGCGGCGGACAAGCGACGGCGGCAGAACAACAGCCGCCGCGCCCTTGCCCACCACTCGCCTACCAGATCCAGCCGCGCAGCAGAATGCTCAGAACGAAGCCGCCGACCAGCAACAAGCCGACCCACGCGACGATGCCGCTCAAGACGACCATGTTGGCCACATAGTGCGCGGTCTTTTCGTCGCCGATGTGGAGTAGCGGACGCACACCGTGGCGGATCAGGGCAATCGACGCGATCCACGCCAAACCGACGACCGCGACGACAAAACCGGGACTCGGCACGAGCAGCGCGAGCGACGACAGCCACAGCGGCACCGGCGCAATGGCGGCCAGCGCATAGGCGCCGTCGTAGCCCGGGTCGTGGTCGCGGGCGAGCGCCGTGCGCTGGATCAGCATCGCCATGTAGGCGACCATCGCGACCTGCAGTCCGTAGAAGACGACACCGATCACGCCCAGTTGCAACGCGCTCAACGCCGGCACCGAGAGCGGGAAGATGGCGCCGGGATGGACGCTTTCCGCATAGGCATAAAGCGCCGGCGGCAGCAGCGACATCGGCAGCACCAAACTCTTGAAGAACCAGCGTGACGAGAAATGCGAGCGGTCGATTTCGTCCCAGCCGGCCTTTTCCGAAACGAGCATGCGGGGAAATTGATTGATCAACATGACAGCCTCCTTTACCCGCCGATGACGCCGCACCCCATGCCGGCGTGCCGGTGGTGACGGGTTACGCCTGATTAGACCGCCCGCTGGAGACAAGTTCCGCCGACCGCAAAACGGCGACCGGAGCGCGCCCAATGCCTTTGCTTGCCCCCTGAGGATAGCTGGAACGGATATTGCTGAAAGGCAATACGAATCTTCCCACCGAAGGGGTTTTACCGTGACTATCCAGTCGAGCAGGTCTTTTTCCGGGATCGAAGGCATGGACTATTTGCCGCTCCTGCCTGCACTTCTTGCCAACCGGGCGGCAAATGCTGCCGCCCGCCGGAGGGCAGCGCAATGATGCTCTCGCAACTCCTTTCCGGCGGCATGGCGAATACGACGAGCAACACCTCGGCGGACGTATACGCAAAAGTAAACAAGATCATGCAGGCGCAAAACACCGAGGCGCCCAAGCTCAACGCAGCGCTGGCGAGCGACAACACCAAGCTTTCCGGGCTGGGAAAATTGCTCAACGCGCTGAGCTCCTTTCAATCGGTCAGCAAATCGCTGTCCGGTAGCGGACTCTATGCCTCGGCGACGACGAGCCCGAACGGCGTGCTGTCGGCCACCACATCGAGCAGCTCGATCGCCGGCAGCTATGCGATCGACGTCACTCAGCTCGCGCAAGGCCAGCGCCTGGTTGCGAAGCCCCAAAAGAGCCCGGATGCGGCGATTGGCGAGAAGGGCACCAGCGCAATCACGATCGACTTCGGCACGCTGACCGGCAATCTCTTTGCACAGAACGGCTCGACGAAAACAATCGTCATCCAGAGCGACCAGAACAACCTCAAAGGCATCGCTTCGGCAATCAATGCCGCGCGGATCGGCGTCGAGGCCACGGTGACCGAGAGCAACGCCGGCTACACGCTGACCCTGAGCGCGCCGCCCGGCAGCGCCAACAGCCTGCGCATCGGCGTCAGCGGCAACCCGGCAATGCAGCAACTGCTGGGCTACAACCCGGCCGGCAGCAAAAACCTGAGCCAGACGAGCGCTGCGCAAAATGCCGCACTGACGATCAACGGGACACCGCTGAGCAGCGCCAGCAACACGCTGAACGGTGCGATCGACGGCACGACGCTGAATCTGACGGGCACCGGCAGCACCACGCTGCAGACCACGCGGGATTCGGCGCAACTGACCAAGAACGTGAGCAATCTGGTCAGCATGTACAACACGCTGAATGCCAGTTTGGGCGCGCTGCAGCAAGGCGATCTGAAAGCCGATGCGGCGCTTTCGCAAATTCAGGGCCAGCTGGACAGCGTCATCAACGCCGGCTTTAACCGCAACGGCGGCACATCGTCGCTCTCGCTGGGCGAGATCGGCATCTCGACGCAGAAAAATGGTGCGCTGGCGCTGGATGCGGCCAAGCTGCAAAGCGCCATCGACAAAGACCCGGCGGGCGTTGCCCGATTATTCACCAACAGCGGCAGAGGCATTGCCGACAGCCTGTCGAGCCAGATTCAGCGCATGACCGGCTCGAGCGGCGTCATCCAGAAAGAGACTGCCGCGGTAAACAAGGACATCTCGCTGCTCAACACGAAGAAAACCCGTCTGGAAAGCGCGCTGACCGCCAAGAGCAACGCCCTCGCCAAACTCTACTCGCAGCAGAGCGCACAGGAGAGCAGCGGCGGCCTGTTCACCGCAACGACGGCGGGCCAGACCAGCTCGAACCGCACGCTCTTCGACTGGCTGTAGGAAGCGGCCGGGCCGGCCGAACGCCGTCGGCATCGACAAACCGGCGTAAAACAGCCCAAAGGTACGACTTTGCTCCGTGCTTCAAAAAACCAATCCCGGAGCTGAGCGGTCGGAGCGTCAACTGCTGTCGGGCACGTGTTAAAGTTCATGGTCCCCAGCCGACTTACAAACCCGATGACCACACCGTACCCCGCACCCCGCCAGATTTCCAACGTCATGCGCCATCTCGAATACGAGGAAGGGCTGGCTGCCGACGACCCGCGTTATGTCGATACGCTGGAAGCGCGCGGTAGCCAGATACTGTTTCGCACCCTGGCCCGCCGCTTTGGGTGGTGGGATGGTACCGTCGCTGCCCCGCTTCAGAAGCACATGCTGTTTTTCGGTCACTTGGGGAGCGGAAAGACCACCGAACTGCGGCATTACGCGATGGAGTTCAACAATTCTGGGCTTTTTTGCGCTATCGAGGTCAACGTCAACGCCGAACTCGATCGTAATAATCTTCAATTCCCCGATATCTTGATGGCCATGGCCAAGGCACTGCTTGATCACCTGCAAAGTGAAGCGATAGTGATCGGCGATGCCCAGTTGCGTCCGCTCTACGATTGGTTTGCCAGTACCGTGCAAACCCGCCTGAGCGAACATGCCCTAAGCGCCGAAGTCAAGACGGGCGCTGAAGCAGCGCTGTCGATACCGTTTCTAGGCAAACTGTTCGCTGCGGCAACGACCTCATTCCGCACGGGCGCAACCTACCGCAATGAAATCCGCAATGAAATCCGCAACTCCTACGGCCAGCTCGCCAAAGCCTTCAACGACTTTCTCGCGTTTGCCGAGCAGGCGCTCGATGCCAAGCGCAGCGTAAAACGCGTTCTCTTCATCCTCGACGGCACCGACAAGCTGCGCGACGAAGACTCCCAGCGACTGTTTGTCAGCGACGTTGCGCAGATGTCGCTGGTCAATGCGCTGGTGATCTACGCAGCGCCTTTGCATCTGGCCTACGAGGAAAACGTCGGCGGACGACTGGACCATGTGGTCCTGCCGATGATCAAGATCATCGAACGCGACGGTCAGCCCTGTGCTGCCGGACGCACGGCGCTGACGCAAATGCTCTTGCGCCGCGCCGACCGCTCGCTGTTTGCCGACGACGCCACCCTAACCGCCCTGATCGACGCCTGTGGCGGCCATCCCCGCGAGTTGCTGCGGCTGCTCAAGTACTGCTGCGAGTTTGCCGACACCACCATCGACCTCGCCGTTGTCGGCCAGGCCATCTGCGAACTGGCTGCCGAATACCGGCGCTTTCTCGAACCCGACGATTACGCCGTGCTGGTCGCCAAGGATGCCGACCAGCAACACGGCGGCAACGACAAACGCAGCAAGGACCTGCTCTATCGGCTGGTGCTTCTCGAATACAACAGCGGCAGCTGGCAGCGCAGCCACCCGGTGGTCAGAACCCTCGAAGGCTACATCCGTGCTCAAGTCAAAAGTCAGGCGCCGCAAGGCGCCGAACAAGGCAGCTAAGTTAGCGACTGCGCCGGCCGACCGCTTCGGGCTGAACCTCAAGCGCGGCCTGCTCGGCGCCCAGCTCGACCCTGGGCATTTCGACGCTTTCTCCCGCCTGGTCAAAACGCTGTCCTATGGCACCACCTTCCAGTTCATTCTGGCCGAGGTACGCGACCAGCGCCTGCGCGACCGCTTGATCGCGAAAATCGACGACGTGCTTGCCAGTGCCGGACTGCGCGCCACCATCGTGAATTTGAACACCCCCGAGTTCGCCACCGTCCACGACCTCGAATCCAGCCTGATTGGGCTGGCCAAAGACTACCAACTGATCCATCTGTGCGGCGCCGATCAATGGCTGCATCGCGACCTCTATCCGCAGCGCTGGCAGGAACTCAACATTCGCCGCGATGCGATTGCCGAAACCTGCCGCGCCAAGCTCGTTTGGTGGCTCCCACCAGAACAGATCGCCCGCTGCGCGACCGAAGCGCCGGACCTGTGGTCCTGGCGCAGCGGCGTCTATGATTTTTCCAGCGCACCCGAGCGATCCGGCCCGATCGATGCCCGCTTCGCCAGAGCATTCGACACGAGCAGCATCCAGGAGCGCACGCGACGCGCCGGGCAGCTGCGCGCCTGGCTCAAGCAACAGCCACCGGACGACATCCGGCGGCAACTGCTCGACGAACTGGCCGCCATCATGGAAAGTCTCGGCGAACTCGACGAGGCGCTGCGCATCCGCCGCGACGAAGAACTCCCGCTCTGTGAAAAACTCGGCGATCTGCACGGCCGCGCTATGACGCTCGGCCAGATCGCCGACATCCTACACGCACGCGGCGAACTCGACGAAGCGCTGCGCATCCGCCGCGAAGAAGAACTCCCGGTCTTTGAAAAACTCGGCGATGTGCGCTCACGCGCCGTGACCCTCGGCAAGACCGCCGCTATCCTCTTTAAACTCGGCGAAGTTGACGAAGCCCTGCGCATCCTTCGCGAAGAGGCGCTACCAACCTTTGAAAAACTCGGCGACGCGCGTGAGCGCGCGGTCGCCATCGGCAAGATAGCCGACATCCTCCAGGCACGCGGCGAACTCGACGAAGCGCTGCGCATCCGCCGCGAAGAGGCAATCCCTGTCTATGAAAAACTCGGCGATGCGCGCTCACGCGCAACGAGCATCGGCAAGATCGCCGGCATCCACTTTGCCCGTGGCGAACTCGACGAAGCGCTGCGCATCTGCCGCGAAGAAGAACTCCCGGTCTATGAAAAACTCGGCGACGTGCACGGCTTGCTAGTGGCGCGGGCCAACATCGCCATGACGCTAAAGGCACGCAACCAACCCGGCGACCGCGCCGAGGCGCACGGCCTGCTGCAACAGGCGCTGGCCGACGCAAAAAAGTTAGGGCTGAAACGCGACATCGAACACATCGGGCAGTTATTGCGGCAGATCGCCTGATCTGCCCCGGCGCGACGCAAGGCGCCGCGCCGCTTTCAATCACTAGCGCTTGCCCGAAGCGAGCCGGTCGACCATCGCGCGCACGGCGGCGAGCTGGACGCCCTGCTTGGTCGAGTAATTTGCGTCGGTATAGCCCCACCAGTCCCAGCAGCCGTTCGGGTTCTTGTACGGCATGCTGACCGCCTGCGGATAGAGGACGACGATATTGTTGCTGTCGGCCCACGCGTTGTAGCCGGCGTTGCGTACGAAGGTCGTGCCGTAATAGAGGCCGCCGCCGGGCACCGGCTTGAGCGGCAGGAAGCTTTGCCCCTGCATGCAGCCGTGCAGCGCGACGTGCACGCGGCACGCTGCGCCCTTGGCGCAGGACTGCGGAATGTAGGCCCAGCCGCTGCTGTCGAGGCCGCTGCTCCATGAGCCGCCGTTCTTCGGCTGGTACGGCGTCTGGTCGAACTCGACGAGCTTGCCGGCCGGCTTGGCTGCCGCCGGCTTGAGCGTCCCGTAGATCCAGCTCAGGATGGCCTGAGCGGCGTCGTACTGGCACTTGCCGATGAAGGGCGATTCCGAGACGCTGCAGTCAGTGCCGTAACCGACGGTCGGCATGGTGTGCCCGGCCTTGGCCAGGCGCACGTTGGAAATATTGGCTGGCGGCACGCCGAGCTGGCCGTAGTAGTCCGAGAGCTGCGCGGCAACCGGGGTCGGCACCGTCTGGTCCTTGCCGCCGGAGAGAATCAGGACGCGCTGGCCGTCGAGCCCGGCCGGTGCGTCGACCAGGTCCTTGCTCGCGTACTGGCGGGTATCCCTGAGCAGCGTCGGCACGTCGGCGCTGGTCGACGAAACGGTGCACATCTTGTGATCGGGGTCGAGCGTGCACGAGCATTGCGTCGTCGCGCGCATGGCGTCGCCCTGGCTGCAGTAGAACGGGCCACCGGCGACGATTCCGGCACCCTTGACGATAGAGGAATAGGCGACCTGGAACTGCACGGCCATGAAAGCGCCCGACGAGAGGCCGGAAACCGAGGTTTCCTTGAGGTCGATGTTGAGCGCCGGCAGCGGCACCGGCGGCGCGCCGTGCGCAACGGGCAATGCGCCGCCGAGACAGGCGAGCAGCAGGAAAAGCGGGGGCAGGCGGCGGAAAATGGGCAGCGGCATGACGGACTCCTCAGGACGGTTGAAAAGCGGCGATCAACATGGCAAAGACATTTCATTATGACATTGTTGAATGCTGTCCGCTATCTTTCAATCACCGGAAGGCCGGCCCGACCGCCCGGCGAAGTCCGCTCCCGCGAAACGGCGCCGATCAGGCGCGGCGCCAGGTCGTTCCCTGCGCGCTGTCCTCGAGAGCGATGCCGGCGGCCAGCAGTTCCGCGCGGACGCGATCGGCTTCGGCAAAATTGCGGCCCTGCTTGGCCGCGACGCGTTCGGCGATCAGCGCGTCGATCTGCTCGCCGGACAGTTCGCCGTCGCTGGCCGGCGCCGCCTGCAGGAAACTTTGCGGATCGCGCTGCAGCAGGCCGAGCAGCGCGGCCAGCGAACGCAGCTGGGCGGCGACCGCCGGCGAGCGGCTGCGATTGAGTTCGGCGGCCAGGTCGAAGAGCACCGCGCAGGCCTCGGGTGTATTGAAATCGTCGTCCATCGCCAGCCGGAAGCGCTGCGCGTGCGCCTCGTTCCAGTCGATTGGTGCCGGCTCGGCGGCGACCGCCTTGAGCGCCGTGTACAGCCGCGACAGGGCTTGCCGCGCGTCGTCGAGGTGGACGTCGGAATAGTTGAGCGGGCTGCGGTAGTGCGCGCGCAGGATGAAGAAGCGCACGACCTCGGCGTCGTATTTCTTGAGCACTTCGCGGATCGTGAAGAAATTGCCGAGCGATTTGGACATCTTCTCGTCGTCGATGCGAACGAAGCCGTTGTGCATCCAGTAATTGACGAACTGGCAGTTGTGCGCGCCCTCGGACTGGGCAATCTCGTTCTCGTGGTGCGGAAACTGCAGGTCCTGGCCGCCGCCATGGATGTCGAACTGCTCGCCGAGCAGGTCCGAACTCATCGCCGAGCACTCGATGTGCCAGCCCGGCCGGCCGTTGCCCCACGGTGAGGCCCAGAACGGTTCGCCTTCCTTGGCGTGCTTCCAGAGAACGAAATCGAGCGGGTCCTGCTTGGCGGTATCGACCTCGACGCGCTCGCCGGCGCGCAGATCGTCGAGCGACTTGCCCGAAAGCTTGCCGTAGCCGGGGAACTTGCGCACCGAGAAATTCACGTCGCCGTCGGCGGCCCGGTAAGCCAGACCGTTCTGCTCGAGCTGGCCGATCAGGCCCAGCATCTGCGGCACGTAGTCGGTGGCGCGCGGCTCGTGGTCGGGCTTTTCGACGCCCAGCGCGAGCGCGTCCTCGTCCATCAGGCGGATGAAGCGATCGGTCAGCTGGCCGATCGTCTCCTTGTTTTCCAGCGCGCGCCGGATGATCTTGTCGTCGATGTCGGTAATGTTGCGTACGTAGGTGACCACCAGACCGGAGGCGCGCAGCCAGCGCTGCACCATGTCGAAGACGACCAGGACGCGGCCGTGCCCGAGGTGGCAGTAATCATAGACTGTCATGCCGCAGACATACATGCGGACCTTGCCGGGTTCGATCGGAACGAAATCCTGCTTTTCCCTGGCCAGGGAGTTATAGATTTTCAACATGTGTGGACTCACGAGAACGCCCGCGGCGAGGGCCGGGGCCTACGGAATACTTTGGATTCGACGCGCTTCTTGTTAGAATCGCCCGGTTAAGTAACCAACTTTTTTGAAGTATACCATAACGATGCGCCCAAGCTCCTCAACGCCTTCACTGGCGCGCCTTTCAGGCCTTCTCCTCGGCCTGCTCCTGAGCGTCTCCGTATCGCTTGCCGTCGCCGCCGACCCGCTACCGGAAATCCAGCGGCTGATGAAACAGGGACAGATGCCGCAGGCGCTCGAAAAGGTCGACGCCTACATCTCGAGCAATCCGAAGGACGCCCAGGGCCGCTTCCTGAAGGGTCTGCTGATGACCGAGATGGGGCGTCCGGCGGATGCCGTGACGATCTTCACCAAGCTGACCGAGGACTACCCGGAGCTGCCCGAACCCTATAACAACCTTGCCGTGCTCTATGCGCAGCAAAAGCAGTACGAGAAGGCGCGTACCGCCCTCGAAATGGCGATCCGGACGCACCCGAGCTACTCGATCGCGCACGAGAACCTCGGCGACGTTTATGCCAAGCTGGCCAGCCAGGCTTACGACAAGGCGCTGCAGCTCGACTCGTCGAACAGCGTCACGCAATCCAAACTGTCGCTGATCCGCGAGCTGATCAGCACGTCGAGCAAGCCGGGCGTCAAACCGGGCAGCGCGGCGACGCGCCCGGCCGCCGAGCCGGTCAAGATCGCCAGCGCCGAACCGGCGAAAGCGGCAGCGCCAGCGGCCGTCGTGGCACCGGTTGCGCCGCCGGCCAAACTTGAAAAGACGCCGGAACCGGCCAAGCTTGAAAAGCCCGCCGACAAACCGGTGGCCGGCAAGAACGCGGAGAAAAATGCAGCCGACGCCGGCGAAGCAGAAGTCACCAAAGCGCTGCAGGGCTGGGCCGGCGCCTGGTCGCGCAAGGACGTGAAGGGCTATCTGAGCTACTACGCGACCGATTTCAAGACGCCGAACGGCATGGCGCGCAAGGCATGGGAAGCCGAGCGCGCACAGCGCATCGACAAGCCCGGCAAGCTGCAGGTCAGCGTCGACGAGCTCAAGGTTGCGCTGGCCGGCGACAAGGCCACTGTCCGCTTCCGCCAGCACTACCAGTCCGCATCGCTCAAGACGACCGCCGGCAAGACCGTGGTCTTCGTCCGTTCCGGAAACAAATGGCTGATTCAGCAGGAGCGCGTCGGCTGATGCGGAGAGCCGCACTCGCCATCGCGCTGCTTGCCGTCTGCACCGCCGGCCCGGCCGTCCCCGCAGCCACTTTTTCCGACTCCGGGCTGGAGCCGCAGCTTTCCAGGATCTTCAGCGAGATCGAGACGAACCGGCTCGACCTCGCGCTGGAGAAAACCGAGGCGCTGCTCCGGCAATATCCGAAATTCCGCCTGGCGCACCTGATCAAGGGCGACCTGCTGCTCGCCCGCAGCAAACCGATCCTGACCATCGGCAACGCCGCCAACGCACCGCAGGAAAAGCTCGCCGACCTGCGCGCCGAAGCCGTCGTCCGCCTCAAGGCCTACCGCGACAAGCCGGCCGCAGCGAACAACGTGCCGCGCTACCTGCTGCAGATGCAGCCGGACCAGAAGCACGCGATCGTCGTCGACACGCAGAAATCGCGGCTCTACCTGTACCGCAACGACAACGGCCGGCCGCGTTTCGTCGCCGACTACTACATCACGCACGGCAAGCTGGGCGCCGACAAGATGCGCGAAGGCGACAAGAAGACGCCGGTCGGCGTCTATCACGTCACCTCCAGCCTGCCGCTCGCCAAGCTCGGCGATTTCTACGGCAGCGCGGCGTTCCCGATCAACTACCCGAACGAGTGGGACAAGCGCCACGGCCGCAATGGCCACGGCATCTGGCTGCACGGCACGCCATCCGACACCTTCTCGCGGCCGCCGAACGCCTCCGACGGCTGCGTCGTGCTGGCCAACACCGACCTCGACGCGCTGGCCAAGAACGTGCAGGTCGGCCTGACGCCGGTGATCATCAGCAATTCGATCGAGTGGCTGTCGTTCGACGACTGGCAGAGCGAGCGCACTTCGCTGAACAGGAAAATCGACGACTGGCGCAAGGACTGGGAAAGCAAGGATGTCGATCGCTTCCTCAAGCACTACTCGAAGAAATTCCAGACCAAGGAGCAGAGCCTCGAGCAGTTCGCGCAGCAGAAGCGCCAGGTCAACGTCGGCAAGGAATGGATCAAGGTCAAGCTCGACAACCAGTCGATGTTCCGCAACCCGGGCGCCGAGGAAGTCGTCATCGTCACCTTCGATCAGGACTACCGCAGCAACAACCTCGACAACCAGATGAAGAAGCGCCAGTACTGGATCCGCGAGGACGGTACCTGGAAAATCATTTACGAAGGTGCTGCCTGATGTTCAAAAAACTTTCCGCTCTTTTTGCCACCCTCATGCTGGCCAGCGCAGCATGGGCTGCGCCAACCGTCGAAATGCAGACCAGCATGGGCAAGATCGTCATCGAACTCGATGCCGCGAAAGCGCCCAAAACGGTAGAGAATTTCCTGCAGTACGCCAAGGATGGATTCTTCACCGGTACCATTTTCCATCGCGTGATGGACGGCTTCATGATCCAGGGCGGCGGCTTCACCAAGGACATGGAACAGAAGACAACCAACAAGAACATCGAGAACGAAGCGAAGAACGGTCTGAAGAACCTGCGTGGCAGCATCGCCATGGCGCGCACGCAAGACCCGCACTCCGCCACTGCCCAGTTCTTCATCAACCACAAGGACAACGCGATGCTCGACTACCCATCGCGCGACGGTTGGGGCTACGCGGTTTTTGGTAAAGTGACCGAAGGCCTCGACGTGGTCGACAAAATCGCCAAGGTAGCAACCGGCAACCGGAGCGGACACCAGAACGTTCCGCTCGAACCGATCCTCATCCAGTCTGTAAAAATCATCCCCGAGAAAAAGTAAGGAACCGCCATGATCAAACTACACACCAATTTTGGCGTCATCGCCATTGAACTCGACGCCGAAAAGGCGCCCGAATCGGCCAAAAATTTCCTCGCCTACGCGGAAGCCGGCCACTACGACAACACCGTGTTTCACCGCGTGATTCCCGGCTTCATGATCCAGGGCGGCGGTTTCGAACCGGGCATGAAGCAGAAGGAATGCCGCGCGCCGATCAAGAACGAAGCCGATAACGGCCTGAAGAACGACAACTACACGCTGGCCATGGCCCGCACCTCGGACCCGCACTCGGCGACCGCACAGTTCTTCATCAACGTCGCCGACAACGAATTCCTCAACTTCAAGGCACCGAACGGCAACGGCTGGGGCTACTGCGTCTTCGGCAAGGTCGTCGAAGGCACCGACG
>JBAQRB010000305.1:0-3066 GCA_049295655.1 Rhodocyclaceae bacterium | reverse complement strand
GCCACCAAACTTCTTCGACAGAATCGTTGTGATCGCCGCAGTCAACGTGGTCTTGCCGTGGTCAACGTGACCAATCGTGCCGACGTTTACGTGCGGCTTCGTCCGTTCGAATTTTGCCTTAGCCATTTAAATATCCTCAAAAACCAAAAATTATTTCTTGTTGATCACGGCTTCGGCGACGTTCTTCGGCGCCTCAACGTAATGTTTGAATTCCATCGAGTAGGTAGCGCGACCCTGCGACAACGAACGCACCGTCGTCGAGTAACCGAACATCTCGGCCAGCGGGACTTCCGCCTTGATCGCCTTGATGCCGCCAGGAAGGTCTTCCATCCCCTGGACCACACCGCGACGACCGGAAAGATCGCCCATGATGTTGCCCATGTACTCTTCCGGCGTCTCGACTTCCACCGCCATCATCGGCTCGAGCAGCGTCGGCTGCGCCTTGCGCAGACCTTCCTTGAAGGCCATGGAGGCCGCCATGCGGAATGCGTTTTCGTTCGAATCGACGTCGTGGTAGGAACCGTCAAACAGCGTGAACTTGACGTCCACCACCGGGAAGCCGGCAAGCACGCCGCTCTTCACGCAGTCCTGCAAGCCCTTGTCGACCGCCGGAATGTATTCGCGCGGCACGGTGCCGCCCTTGACAGCATCCACGAACTCGTAACCCTTACCCGTTTCGTTCGGCTCGATCTTCAGCCAGACGTGACCGAACTGGCCGCGACCGCCGGACTGCTTGACGAACTTGCCTTCCTGCTCGACCGACTTCTTGATGCATTCGCGGTAAGCCACTTGCGGCGCGCCGACATTGGCCTCGACACTGAATTCGCGACGCATGCGATCGACGATGATTTCAAGGTGCAATTCGCCCATGCCCGAAATGATCGTCTGGCCGGACTCTTCATCGGTGCGCACGCGGAACGACGGATCTTCCTGCGCCAGACGGTTCAGGGCCAGACCCATCTTTTCCTGATCCTGCTTGGTCTTCGGCTCGACTGCAACGTGAATCACCGGCTCCGGGAACTCCATGCGCTCGAGCGTGATGATCGCCGACGGATCGCACAGCGTTTCGCCGGTCGTCACTTCCTTGAGGCCCACGCAAGCGGCGATATCGCCCGCCAGCACTTCCTTGATTTCTTCGCGGTTGTTTGCGTGCATCTGCAAGACGCGACCGATCCGTTCCTTGCGGCCCTTGATCGGGTTGTAGATCGTATCGCCGGACTTCAGCACCCCCGAATAGACGCGGATGAAAGTCAGCTGGCCGACATAGGGGTCGGTCATCAGCTTGAAGGCGAGCGCCGAGAACTTGGCGTCGTCCGACGCTTCACGCGTATCGTGCGTGCCGTCTTCCTTTTCGCCACCCACCGGCGGAATATCCACTGGCGAAGGCATCAAATCAATGACGGCGTCGAGCATGCGCTGCACGCCCTTGTTCTTGAAAGCGGTGCCGCAGAGCATCGGCTGGATTTCACAGGCGATGGTGCGATCGCGCAGCCCCTTGATGATCTCGGCCTCGGTCAGATCGCCGGCGTCGAGATACTGATTCATCAGCTCTTCGGAGGACTCGGCAGCCGCCTCGACCATCTTGCCGCGCCATTCTTCGGCTTCTGCCTGAAGCTCGGCCGGAATGTCACGGTAATCGAACTTCATACCTTGGGACGCTTCGTCCCAGTAAATCGCCTTCATCTTGATCAGATCGACGACACCTTCGAAGTAGTCTTCCTTGCCGATCGGGATCACGATCGGCACAGGATTGGCCTTCAGGCGCGTCGCCATCTGGGCGACAACCTTGAAAAAGTCGGCGCCCTGACGGTCCATCTTGTTCACGAAAGCAAGACGGGGAACCTTGTACTTGTTGGCCTGACGCCAGACGGTCTCGGACTGGGGCTGAACGCCACCGACGGCACAATAGACCATGCAGGCACCATCGAGAACGCGCATCGAACGCTCAACTTCGATCGTGAAGTCGACGTGGCCCGGCGTGTCAATGATGTTAACGCGGTGCTCGGCGTACTGCCCGGCCATCCCCTTCCAGAAACAGGTGGTTGCTGCGGAGGTAATCGTGATACCGCGCTCCTGCTCCTGCTCCATCCAGTCCATGGTGGCGGCGCCATCATGAACCTCACCGATTTTGTGATTAACACCGGTGTAGTAAAGGATACGTTCGGTCGTTGTTGTCTTGCCGGCGTCAATGTGCGCACTGATACCGATGTTACGGTAGCGCTCGATAGGGGTTTTGCGTGCCACGGTATAAACCTTCGCAGATAAAGAACAATCGCCGGCAACCACGTTGCCGGCGCTAGACTAGAAGAGGATTTTAGAAGCGGTAATGCGCGAAAGCCTTGTTGGCCTCAGCCATGCGATGCACTTCGTCACGCTTCTTGACGGCGCCGCCACGATTTTCCGCGGCTTCGAGCATCTCGGCAGCCAGACGCTGCCCCATCGACTTCTCGGAACGCTTACGCGCCGCTTCGCGCAACCAGCGCATGGCCAACGCCATACGACGGCTCGGGCGAACCTCAACCGGAACCTGATAGTTGGCACCGCCAACGCGACGGCTCTTCACTTCGACCAGCGGCTTGATATTACCGATTGCCAAACCGAAGACTTCGAGAGGATCCTTGCCGCCCTTGGCGACCACCAGATCGAATGCGCCATAAACAATGCGCTCGGCAACCGACTTCTTGCCGCTCATCATGATCGTATTGACGAACTTGGAAACATCAACGCTGCCGAACTTCGGATCCGGCAGAATATCGCGCTTTGGCACTTCACGACGACGTGGCATAACAACCCCTGTAAATACAATTCAGTTGAAGGACAGGGCAAAACGCCCACCCTTCCCGACCGCCCATTGTTGAGCGGCCACTTACTTGACGACGATCAAGCCGCCTTCGGACGCTTCGTACCGTACTTCGAACGGCTCTGCTTACGACCCTTGACACCCTGGGTATCCAGCGAACCGCGAACAGTGTGGTAACGCACACCCGGCAAATCCTTTACACGACCACCACGAATCAGAACCACCGAGTGCTCTTGGAGGTTGTGACCTTCGCCGCCGATGTACGA
>JBAQRB010000304.1:0-15101 GCA_049295655.1 Rhodocyclaceae bacterium | reverse complement strand
CCGTTGACCAGCGCCGCCTGCGCTCGCTCTCTCGCGACATGCGCCACGCTTTCGGCGCCAAGCGCGACGCGCTGCAGGCCGAGCACGACAGGTTGGCGGAAACGTCGCGGGCGGTGGTCGCCGGTCGCCGCGCGCGCCTGCCCAAACCCGAGTTCGCCGACGATCTGCCGGTCAATGCGCGGCGCGCCGAGATCGCGGAGCTGATCGACAAGCACCAGGTGGTGATCGTCTGCGGCGAGACCGGGTCGGGCAAGACGACGCAGATTCCGAAGATCTGCCTCGAACTCGGGCGCGGAACGACCGGGCTGATCGGCCACACGCAGCCGCGCCGCATCGCCGCGCGCTCGACCGCGGCGCGCATCGCGCAGGAGCTGCACAGCGAGCTCGGCAGTGTCGTCGGCTACAAGATCCGCTTCACCGACCGCACTTCGCCGCAGTCGTACATCAAGCTGATGACCGATGGCATCCTGCTCGCCGAAACGCAGGGCGATCCGTGGCTCGGGCGTTACGACACGCTGATCCTCGATGAAGCGCACGAGCGCAGCCTGAACATCGATTTCCTGCTCGGTTTCCTCAAGCAGCTCTTGCCGAAACGGCCGGATTTCAAGCTGATCGTCACTTCGGCGACGATCGACGCCGAGCGCTTCGCCAAACACTTCACGATCGACGGCAAGCCGGCGCCGGTGATCGAGGTCTCGGGCCGCATGTATCCGGTCGAGCTGCGCTACCGGCCGGTCGACAACGAGGAGGCCGAGAAGGAAGGCGAGCGCGACTTGTACGACGCGATCGTCGACGCCTGCGACGAGCTGGCGCGTGTCGGTCCCGGCGATGTGCTGGTCTTCCTGCCAGGCGAGCGCGAGATCAAGGAAGCGGCCGAGGCATTGAGAAAGCGCCACCCACCGCACACCGAAATCCTGCCGCTCTTCGCCCGTCTGTCGGCCGAGGAGCAGGCGCGCATCTTCAAGGACCACGTCGGGCGGCGCATCGTTCTGGCGACCAATGTCGCCGAAACCTCGCTGACCGTTCCGGGAATCCGTTACGTCGTCGATTCGGGCCTCGCGCGCGTCAAGCGCTATTCGTACCGCAACAAGGTCGAGCAACTGCAGGTCGAGAAGATCGCACAGGCGTCGGCCAACCAGCGGGCGGGACGTTGCGGGCGGGTCGCGGCCGGAGTCTGCATCCGTTTGTACGACGAGCAGGAGTTTGCCCTGCGCCCGCCGTTCGCCGACCCCGAAATCCTGCGCTCGTCGCTGGCCGGCGTCATCCTGCGCATGAAGGCGCTGCGCATCGGCGACGTCGAGGACTTCCCGTTCATCGAGGCGCCGCCGCCGAAGGCGATCAGCGACGGCTACCAGCTGTTGCTCGAACTCGGCGCCGTCACTGAAGACAACGCGCTGACGCCGATCGGCCAGGAGCTGGCGAAGATGCCGCTCGACCCGCGCGTCGGCCGGATGATCGTCGCTGCGCGCGACGAGGGCTGTCTGCGCGAAGTGCTGATCATCGCCGCCGCGCTGACCGCGCAGGACCCGCGCGAACGGCCGCAGGACCGGCAGGGCTCGGCTGACATGGCGCACAAGAAGTTCGACGACGAGAAGTCCGAGTTCCTCTCGTGGCTCAAGCTGTGGAACTGGTACGAGGGCGAGATCGAGCACAAGAAGTCGCAGCGCAAGCTGGTGCAGGCCTGCCACGAGAACTTCCTCTCGGCGCTGCGCATGCGCGAGTGGCGCGACGTGCATAGCCAGCTGCACGGCCTCGCCGCCGAGCACGAGTGGAAGGAAAACCAGATCCCGGCGACCTACGAGTCTATCCACCGCGCGCTGCTCGCCGGCCTCTTGGGCAACATCGGCTGCAAGTCCGAGGACTCCGCCCACTACCTCGGCGCGCGCGGAATGAAGTTTCTGGTCCATCCGGGGTCGGCGCTGCAGAAGAAGGCCGGCAAGTGGATCGCCGCCGCCGAGATCACCGAGACGACCAAGCTCTTCGCGCGCTGCGTCGCGCGCATCGAGCCCGAGTGGCTCGAGCAGGTCGGGTCGCACCTGATCAAGCGCAGCTGGTTCGACCCGCACTGGGAGAAGAAGGCGATGCAGGTCGTCGCCTTCGAGCGTTCGACGCTGTACGGCATCGTCGTCAATCCGAAGAAGCGCATCAATTTCGGTCCGCTGAACCCGCAGGAGTCGCGCGAGATCTTCATCCGCCAGGGACTGGTCGGCGGCGAAGTGACCGACGAATACGCGCGGCGCTGGGCCTTCTACACGGCCAACCACCAGCTGATGCTCGACATCGAGACGCTCGAGCACAAGTCGCGCCGGCCCGACGTGCTGGTCGACGACGAGCTGATCTTCGCCTTCTACGACGAGATCATTCCCGAGGGGATCACCGGCGGCGCCGACTTCGACAAGTGGCGGCGCGACGCCGAGCGCGAGAACGGTGGCAAAAACGCGAAACTGCTGTATCTGAAGCGCGAAGACCTGATGCGCCACGAGGCGGCCGGCATCACGACCGAGGCCTTTCCGCACCAGATCAAGCTCGGCGGCGTCGAATTCGCGCTGAGCTACCACTTCGAGCCCGGGACGCCGCGCGACGGCGTGACGCTGACCGTTCCGCTCGCGCAGCTCAACCAGATCCCGGCGGCGCGCTGCGAGTGGCTGGTGCCGGGGCTGCTCAAGGAAAAGGTCATCCAGCTCGTCAAGACGCTGCCGCAGAAAATCCGTTCGAAGCTCGTGCCGGTTCCCGATTTCGCCGCCGAGTTCGTCGCTGCGGTGCAACCCTCCGAGAAACCGCTGGTTCCGGCGCTGATCCATTTCATCCTGCAGTCGCGCGGCCTCAACGCGCGCGGCTGGGAGATCACGCCTGACGCCTTCCGTCCCGACGCGCTGCCGGCGCATTTTTCGTTCAACTTCAAACTGGTCGACGAGCACGACCGCCAGCTCGGTATGAGCCGCAGCCTGACCGAGCTGCGCGGCGAATGGGGCGGCAAGGCCAAGCAGGAATTTGCCGAGCTGCACGAGACGCCGTCCGAGTACGCCGGGATGACCGACTGGATTTTCGGCGAGCTGCCCGAGCTGATGGAGGTCGAGGTTGGCAACAGCAGCGGCGGCGGCCAGACGGTGCTCGGTTATCCCGGCCTCGCCGACGACGGCGACAGCGTCTCTCTGTGCATTTTCGATTCGCCCGAGGAGGCGCGCGAGGCGCACGGCAAGGGCTTGCTGCGCCTCTACCTGCTCCAGTTCCGCGAGCAGGTGAAGTATTTCGAGAAGAACCTGCCGAATCTCACGCCGATGGGCATGCAGTTCATGCCGCTCGGCTCGCTCGACGACCTGCGCCGACAGCTGATCGAGCTGACCTTCGCGCGCGCCTGCCTCGCCGAGCCGTGGCCGACCGATGCGGCAAGCTTCAAGGTGCGCTGCGTTGACGCCAAAGCGCGGCTCGGCCTGCTGGCGCAGGAAATCTGCCGCCTGGTCGGCCAGATCCTGACCGACTGGCAGGCGCTGCAGAAGAAGCTGGTCGCTTTCAAGACCTATGCAGCGGCGTATCAGGACATCGACAAGCAGCTTGGCCGGATGATCGGCAAGCGCTTCATCAGCGATACGCCGTTCGAGCGCCTGCAGCATTACCCGCGCTACCTCAAGGCGATTGCGCTGCGCCTCGACAAGCTGAAGGCCGACCACCTGCGCGATGCGCGGTTGCTCGCCGAGTATGCGCCCTTATGGACGAATTACGAGCGGCGTGCCATCGTTCTTGCCAAGCAGGGCGTCGTCGATCCGCAGGTCGAGCAGTTCCGCTGGCTGCTCGAGGAGCTGCGCGTGCAGCTCTTTGCGCAGGAGTTGCGCACGCCGGCGCCGGTGTCGAGCAAGCGGCTGCAGAAAATGTGGGAGGGAATGTGATGGCCGAAGTGGTTCTGGCGCTGATTCGCTCGCTGGCGACGCTCGGCCGTGGGCGCGTCTGGTTACTCCTGCTCGGCCCCGCGCTGGCTGCGCTGATCGCCTGGATAGCGCTGATGTTCTTTGCGCTCGACGGGCTGATCGCCGGCTTCATCGAACTGCCGCCGATGAGCTGGCTGACCGTCTGGGGGGCGGTGTGGCTGGCCAAGCTGTTCGCCGCGCTCGGCGGCTGGCTGCTGATCCTCGCTGCGGCCTACCTGACCGCGATGCTGCTCGCCGCGGTCTTTGTCCTGCCGCTGCTGCTCAACCACCTCGCCGCGTCCGACTATCCGGAGCTGGCGCGCATGGGCAAGGACAGCGTCACGGCGTCGACCTGGAACAGCGTTTCGGCGGCGCTTCTTTTTATCGCCGGCTGGCTGGTGACGCTGCCGCTCTGGCTGATTCCCGGGCTTGGCCTGATCCTGCCTCTCTTCTGGATGGCCTGGCTGAACCGGCGCACCTTTGCCTACGACGCGCTGGCCGTGCATGCGACCGATGCCGAGTGGCGCGAACTGCGCCGCCGGCATGCCCGGCCGCTGCTGCTGCTCGGCGTCATCATGGCGCTGCTCGCGCACATTCCGCTGCTTGGCCTGCTTGCGCCGACGCTCGCGGTGCTGGCCTATCTTCATTACACCCTGGAGGCGCTGCGCCGGATGCGGCAGGGTTCCGTGGTGACGATCATCGATAGCGGAGGAGGCAGCGCATGAACTTTGGCGCAATCATCATCGGCGACGAGATTCTTTCGGGCAAACGCAGCGACAAGCATTTTGCGAAAATCGCCGAACTGCTCGGCGCGCGGGGGCTGCGCCTGTCCTGGGCCGAGTATCTGGGCGACGAGCGCTCGCGTATCGCTGCGGCGCTCAAGCGCAGCTTCGCTGCCGGCGACGTGGTGTTCAGCTTCGGCGGCATCGGCAACACGCCGGACGATCAGACGCGGCAGGCGGTCGCCGAGGCGCTCGGCGTCGACCTGGTGCTGCATCCGGACGCCGAGCGCGAGATACGTGGCCGTTTCGGCGACGCGGCCGATGCGACGCGCTTGCTGCTCGGCACCTTCCCGCGCGGCGTCGACATCGTTCCCAATCCGTTCAACCGGATTCCGGGCTTTCGCGTCCGCGATCACCATTTTCTGCCGGGTTTTCCGCAGATGGCGCATCCGATGGCCGCCTGGGCGCTCGATACCTTCTACGCGCATCTTTTCAATCGTCACCCGGTGGTCGACAAGGCCTTCCTGCTCACCGGGGAGAACGCCTACGAGAGCGCGCTGCTCGACCTGATGCAGCGCATCGTCGCCGACTATCCGGCCTTGCGCCTGTTCAGCCTGCCGTCGGTCGGCGACGATGGGCAGCGCCGCCATCTCGAACTGGGCGTCGAAGGCGAAGTGGCGCTGGTCGATCGGGCCATGGCGGAAATTCGCCGCGAAATCGAGCGGCGCGGCGTAGCCTGGCGCTGGCGCGAATAAGGCGACACCCGTAAACGACAAAACCCCGGGAAAACCGGGGTTTAGGCGAGGAAAATATTTCCTGGGTTACTTCTTTTTCGCGGCCGCTGCGGCACGGCTGGTGGCGCTCGATGTGCTCTTGGTGTTGGCGTCGGCGATATCGCTCATCTGCTTGGCCATCTGCGTCATGTTGCCGTAAGCCTTGTTCGATGCGTCCAGCATCTGCTTCATGGCCGCGCTGAAAATGTCGCCGCCGATCGGCGCGGCTGCCGTGGTCTTTTCAATCGCACCGCTAGCCGTCTTGGAAAAGCTGCTGTACTGGGTTTCCATCACCGCGGTGATGTCCTTCTGCATGGCCGTGACCAGGTCGTACAAGCGACGCGAATATTCGGTCATCTTTTCGACATTCGGCTGGGCCAACGCGCTGTTCAATTTGGCCAGTTCCTTCGGATCCTTGATGCTCATCAGCTGCTGCGTGCTGGCGACGCCGGCGTTGAACAACTCGCGGCTGGCTTCGAGGTTGAGGGCGGTGAGTTGCTCCATGCCGTTGAAGGCGCTGCGCATCAGCCCGACCATGACTTCGGCGTTGGCTTTCTGGCTGTTGGCGAGTTGTTCGAGATTGAGATTGTTCATTGTGCCTCCGTGATTGGCAGGGTTGGAATGCGTGGCGGCGAATGCTCACGAGCCAACGCAGATGTTTGCCCAATGACTGCCCGAAGCCTCAACTATAGACTATTCATCCTGCAAGCCAAAGAGCGGTCAAAAAAAACCCCCGAACCAAGTCGGGGGTTTTGTTGAATGCTTGACGAATCAGGCAGACTTTTTCTTGCCGGTAGCGGCGGTTGCGCCGACAGCCTTGACTGTTGCATTGGTTGCGGCAGCAACGTTGGCTTCGGCGATTTCAGCAACTTGCTTGGCCGCCTTGTTCATGCTGTCGAAAGCCGAGGAGGCGGCAGCGATGGCCGACTTGACGGCATTGACGGCAACATCGGAACCAGCCGGTGCGCTCTTCGAAGCCTTGTCGAGCAGGCCGGCAACTTGTTTCTGGAAGTCACCGAACTGGCCTTCGAGCAGCTTGGAAACTTCTTCCTTCGACTGCGCGGAAATTTCGTAGATGCTGCGGGTGTAGGCAACCGCTTTTTCGACATTCGGCTGGGCCAGCGAAGCCTGGACAGCCATGGCTTCTTGCGGGTCCTTGGCGCCGAGGATGGCCTTGGTGTTGGCAACGCCGTCCTCGAGCATCGAGCGGGCGGTGTTCAGGTTCAGGGCGGCGATGCGCTCGGCGGAAGCCAGGGCGGTGTTGGCGAGGGTCAGCATGGCTTCAACGGAAGCTTTGTTGGCGGCGGCGAATTGTTCTGGGGTTGCAAACATGGTCAATCTCCTGAGTGAAAAAAGTAGAACGCCTGTGCAGTATCCAACTCACCGATCGCGGTTCTTGCGGTCCCGGAATCTTTTGTTGCACTGCAACATGATGCTGATTATAGCCGCAGGAAAGCGATTGTCAAGCAACATTTGTTGCGACGCACCAAAATATTTCGGCGCTGATTGCAAAGCGTTTTTGACGCAGTGCTGGCGCTGCAAAATGGGGCGGCAAGCGCTCTCCGGCGGTGATCGGGCGGGCTTCTACTCTTTCGGGGCAACCGATGTCGCGGGCGTCAGCAAAAGCGCTTCGCCCTTCCTGTCGGCCGGGGTTTCCTGACTCTTGCCTTTCGGCTGGATGATGGCGCGCACTCGGGCTTGCGCTGCGCCGGTGGCGCCGGTCGTTTTGGCGTTGCCGCCGCCCGCGGTGACGAGGTATTTTTCGCTCAGCGCGTCGTAGGAGACGTAGTGGCCCTTGATTTCGTCCAGACCGCTCTTTACCCAGGCGCGAACGAAAAATTCGGTCTTCTCGCTGCGCGCATCGTGTTCGATGCGTTCGCCTTCGCCTTCGATGAAGTCGTCCTTGCCTTCGCGTTTCTGCCGGAAGCGCGCGAGGCCGTTTGCCCCGCCGATCGCTGATCCCTTCTGGAAACCGTCGGCATCCTGCGTGACGACGAGGCGGCTGGCGCGAATCTGCAGCGTACCCTGGGTCAGGATGACGTTGCCTTCGTACACCTGGACCTTCTTGACGTCGTCGATCGTGATGCGGTCGGCTTCGAGGTTGATCGGCTTTTCGCGGTCGGCGCGCTCGGCGAGCGCAGTCAGCGGGCTGGCGAGCAGGAGGGTGGCGAATGCGAGTGCTGGATATGGCTTCATGATTTAACGCTTCTTGGCGTGTTTGCTTTCAAATTGACCGACGGCCTGCGATTCCAGAACGTAAGTCTGCGTCTTCTGATCGACCCGCATGCCGACGCCCTTGAGCCAGGAGGCCCCCTGGGTGACCAGTACCGGGCTTTTGGTGAAGGCTTTCTCGTCGTCCGGGCGAACAACGAGGTCGGGCATGGTCGCCAGCAGCGCAGCCTGTTGCGCTGTCGCCGCACGCAGAATCCGTACGTCGTCGTAAAAGTCGACCTGATTGCCGTCCTGGCTGACGTGGGCGCGCTCGGAGCTGATCGTGACCGAAGGGCGCTTCGTGTTCAGATTGACGAGGACCGGTTTCGTCACATCGGTCGTGTCGTCGTCCGGGTAGTGCCGGATTTCGTTGGCGTTGAGCGTGTATTGCAGCTGCCCGTTCTTGTCGAGTTTGCGCAGCTGCGGGGCGCTGATGATGTAGTCGGGGTCGTGCCGGTTCTTGCCGTCCTGGCGTTCGTCGGGCAGCTCGATCGCATGGCGCAGCCAGAAGGTCAGCCCGCTCAGTGCGATCAGGATGGTCAGTGGGAAAAGCGCGCTGCCCCAGTTTTTCATCGGGAGATCAGCGCGCCGGCGCGCCGAGGTAGGCCGCGAGTGCCGGTTCCAGCTTGCCCTGCGCGTGCATGATGAACTCGCAGACTTCGCGCGCTGCGCCGCGTCCGCCGGCGCGTGTCGTGACGAAATTGGCGTGCCGGCCGACCAGCGTGTGGCCGTCGGCAGTCGTCGCCGAGAAGCCCAGCGCCGTCATTACCGGCAGGTCGACCACGTCGTCGCCCATGTAGCCGGCTTCCTCGGGGAGGATGTCGAGCGTTGCGAGCAGCGCGTGCATCTGTTCCAACTTGTTTTCGACGCCCTGGAAAAGATGCTCGATGCCGAGGTTGCTGGCGCGCAACTCGACGCAGCGCGCCCGGCGCCCGGTGATGATGGCAACGGTCACGCCGGACTGCTGCAGCATCTTCAGTCCGTGCCCGTCGAGCGTGTTGAAAGCCTTGATTTCGACGCCTTCGTCGGTGTAGTAGAGCGATCCGTCGGTGAGCACGCCATCGACGTCGAAAGCCATCAGCCTGAGCCGGCTGGCGCGCGTGGTTGGCGATTGGTGTGCATCCATCAGATGACCTTTGCCTGAAAAAGATCGTGCATGTTGAGTGCGCCGATCAGTACGCCGTTCTCGTCGACGACCGGGAGCTGGTTGATCTTTTGCTGTTCCATGATCTCGACAGCTTCGACGGCGAGCCGGTCGGGGCCAATGGTGCGCGGTTCGCAGCCCATGATGTCGGCAACCGAGCGCGTGCGCAGGTCGAGGTTTTTGGCGAAGGCGCGGCGCAGGTCGCCGTCGGTGAAAATGCCGAGCAGCTGGCGCTGCGGCGTCACCACCAGGGTCATGCCGATGCCGCCGCGAGAAATTTCCAGGATCGCGTCGGCAACCGTGCTGTCCGGGGCGATCGACGGGACCGCGTTGCCGGAGCGCATCACGTCGCGCACGCGGGTGAGCAGGCGGCGACCGAGGGTGCCGCCGGGGTGCGAGCGGGCGAAATCCTCGGCGCCGAAGCCGCGGGCGTCGAGCAGCGCGACGGCCAGCGCGTCGCCGAGCGCCAGTGCGGCGGTGGTGCTCGCCGTTGGCGCCAGATTGTGCGGGCAGGCCTCCTGCGCGACCCGCGCATCGAGGTGGGCGTCGGCTTCGCGGGCCAGCGACGAGTCGGGATTGCCGGTCAGCGCGATCAGCTTGGCGCCCTGGCGCTTGATCAGCGGGACGATGGTCAGCAGTTCGCTGCTTTCGCCCGAGTTGGAGAGCGCGATCAGCACGTCGTCGCGGGTGATCATGCCGAGGTCGCCGTGGCTCGCTTCGGCCGGATGGACGAAATAGGCCGGCGTGCCGGTGCTGGCCAGCGTCGAAGCGATTTTGCGCCCGATGTGGCCGGACTTGCCGATCCCGCTGACGATCACGCGGCCGCGACAGTTGAGGATCAGCGACAGCGCCTGCAGAAAGGTATCGTCGATGCGCTCGATGAGGGCCTGGACGGCATCGGCTTCGATGCGCAGGACCTGCCGCGCGAGGTCGAGCGCTTTCGGGGAGGGCTGGATTTGGTTCATGGGGATGGAGCGGTTATGATTGAGGCAAGTATAGCAGAAGCCCCCGACCACCCGAGTTCGTGACCCGTGCGCACGACCGGGCCGGCAAGAATCCTTCCGACGACAGATAGACACAATGGAAACCTTGCCAATCATCCTGATGTTGCTCGGCGCCTCGGTGGTGACGGTGATCCTTTTTCGCCGCCTCAACCTGCCGCCGGTTCTCGGCTACCTGCTCGTCGGCACGCTGATCGGGCCGCATGCGCTCAACCTGCTGCAGGGGTTTTCCGGTGCGCAGCATCTGGCCGAATTCGGCGTGGTTTTCCTGATGTTCTCGATCGGCCTCGAGTTCTCGCTGCCCAAGCTCTACGCGATGAAGCGCATCGTTTTCGGGCTCGGCTTCCTGCAGGTCTTCGTCACGCTTATCGCGGTAACCGGGATCGTCACCGGGCTGGGGCTTTCTTGGCAGGCCGGGGTGGCGCTCGGCGGTGCGCTGGCGATGTCGTCGACGGCGGTGCTCACCAAGCTGCTCAGCGAGCGGATGGAACTCGACGCGAGGCACGGGCGCGAGGTGATGGGCGTCCTGCTCTTCCAGGATCTGGCCGTCGTGCCGCTGCTCATCCTGATTCCCTCGTTCTCCCATTCGCCGGAAGAAATGGCCGTGATGATGGGCGTTGCCGTGCTCAAGGCGGTTGTCGTGCTGTCGCTGGTGCTCTTCTTCGGCCAGCGCCTGATGAGCAAGTGGTTCTACATCGTCGCACGCGGCAAGTCGGCCGAGCTGTTCATGCTCAACGTCCTGCTGATCACGCTCGGGCTGGCTTACCTCACCGAAGTGGCGGGCCTTTCGCTGGCGCTCGGCGCTTTTGTCGCCGGCATGCTGATTTCGGAGACCGAATACCGGCACGAGGTCGAGGCGGACATCAAGCCGTTTCGCGACGTGCTGATGGGGCTTTTTTTCGTCACCATCGGCATGATGCTCGACATCCCGCTGGTGCTGCAGAACTTCCTGCTCGTGCTGACCGTGCTGGTGGCGCTGCTGCTCGTCAAGTTCGCGCTGGTCACCGGCCTGTCGCGCCTGTTCGGTTCGCCTGCCGGATCGGCGATGCGTACCGGCCTCTGGCTGTGCGCCGGCGGCGAGTTCGGTTTCGTCCTGCTCTCGGAAATCCGCAGCCTGCATCTGGCGCCCTCGCTGGCGCTGCAGGCGGTGCTCGCGGCGCTGGTGCTCTCGATGCTGCTCGCGCCGATCATCGTCCATTACAGCGATCGCCTGGTGCTGCGCTTTGCCGCCAGCGAATGGCTGACCCGTTCGATGGAGCTGACGATGCTCGCCGCACAGACGATGGGCACCGAAAAGCACGCGGTGATCTGCGGTTTCGGGCGCAGCGGCCAGTATCTGGCGCGCTTCATGGCGCAGGAGGACGTTTCCTACGTCGCGCTCGACCTCGATCCCGAGCGTGTGCGCGAAGCCGCCGCCGCCGGCGAGAACGTCGTCTATGGCGATGCGACGCGGCGCGAAACGCTGGTTGCCGCCGGCATCGGCCGGGCCAGCGTGCTGATTGTCACCTTCGCCGACACGCGCGCCGCCGAGCGGGTGCTGCACCACGTCAGTGAATTGCGGCCCGAGTTGCCGGTGGTCGTGCGCACGCTGGACGAAAAGGACTTCGAGCAATTGCACCGTGCCGGTGCCGCCGAAGTGGTGCCGGAAACGCTCGAGGCCAGCATGATGCTCGCCTCGCACGCGCTGATTCACGTCGGCGTGCCGATCAACCGCGTCCTCAAGCGTGTCCGCCAGACGCGGATGGCGCGCTACAGCACGCTACGCGGGTTTTTCCACGGCGAAAGCGACCGCGAGGACGATGCCCACGACAGCGACGATCCGCGTCTGCATTCCGTGTCGCTGCCTCCCGGTGCCTACGCCGTCGGCCGCACTTTGGGCGAACTGGCGATCGAGGCGTACGGCGTCGAGGTCAGTGCCGTGCGCCGGCGCAACATCCGGGCGCTCGAACCCTCGGCGCAAACGCGCTTCGAGGTCGGCGACGTGGTCGTCCTGCTTGGCGTGCCGGCGGCGCTGGCGGTCGTTGAGGGGCGTTTGCTCAAGGGGTGAGCGTCGCCCACCAGATCGACAAAGGAACCGCAAATAAATCAACGGAAAAGGGCACGATCTCACGCCCGCCGTACAGCACAATGCCGCGCTGGAAGGTTTGCGGCTCGGTTTCCTTCAGGTGGCGCAGTCCTTTGAAGTCTTTGCTGTCCACGCTCGCGCTGGCCTTGACTTCGATGCCGGTCAGTTTGCCCAGCCGGTTTTCCAGTACAAAATCAACCTCAATGTTGGACTGCGTACGGTAGTGCCAAAGTGTCAATCGCTTTTCGGAAAAGGCAAGATGCTTGAGCAGCTCGCCCAGCACGAAGGTTTCCACCAAGCCACCGGGCAAGCCGGGTTCCGCCATCAGGCGTTCTGGCGATATTTCCATGAGATGGGCCAGAAGGCCGCTGTCGGGTAAAAATACCTTTGGCGCTTTGACCAGCCGCTTACCGGCATTGCGCTCCCACGCCGGCAGTCGAAACACCAGGAAGAGCATTTCCAGCAGGCTGAAGTAGCGCTTCAGCGTTGTCTGCGGCAAGCCGACCGAGCGCGAGAGTTCTGCAAAATTCAGCAGGCTGGCGCTACGTATGGCCAACAACTGGATCAAGTTGGGCATCTCGGTCAGTTGCTCCAGATTGGCCAGTTCGCGCACATCGCGTTGGAGAATGGCCTGTAAATAGCTCTCGAACCACGCTGCGCGGCGTCGTGGCGAGTTGCGGCTGAGTGCTTCAGGGAAACCGCCGCTTAATAATATAGTCGTCAGTTGTTCGCGCTCGCAGGGCGGAATGGTCAGTGTGTTGAGCGGGCCATCGAACAACCAGTCTGTACGGTTGATGCTCGGAGAGTCCATTGTTTCCGCACTGGACAACGGCCATAGCGATAAAACTTCCATGCGGCCAGCGAGCGAGTCGGCAATGTCTGGTAGCAACAGCACATTGGCTGAGCCAGTGAGCAAGAAGCGGCCCGGTGCTCGATGGCGATCGACCGAGGCCTTGATTGCTAAAAAAAGCCCCGGCGCGCGCTGTACCTCGTCGAGAACGACCGGGCCGTCCAGCCCCGCGATAAATCCGGCAGGGTCGCTCCTGGCGGCGGCCAAGGTTGCTTGGTCATCAAGCGTCAGATAGCGGCGACCGTGTGTTGCCGACAACGATTGGACCAACGTGCTTTTGCCAGTCTGGCGTGCACCATTTAGCAACACCACTGGCGTGTCTTCGAGTGCTTCGGCAATGAGCGGTGATAGGTGGCGTGGGTGCATCGGCTTATTGTAGCGGATGAAAATCATCCATTCAATGGTTGATTTTCATCCGCTACTACCGTCTTGTCATGACTGTTGCCGTTTGCCGCCGCTCAGCGAAAATCGTAAGCAAGCCGTAGCGAAAGCGTTCGCGGGGCGCCGGGGTAAATCACGGCCGGGCGGTTTTCGACGCCGCTGGCGTAATAGCGTCGGTCTGCTGCATTTTCCAACGCGAGCGTTGCCGACCATGCTTTTTCGCGATACGTCGCTCCCAGGTCGAAGCGGGTATAGCCGGGAACTCGCGTGCTGTTGGCAAAGTCGGCATAGCGTTCGCCTTGATGCACGACACCGCCGGATACGCTCCAGCGCCCGTACCCGACGGGATCGGCGGCAAAACGGTGGCTGAGCCAGGCGCTGGCCCCGAAGCGCGGCGCATAGGGCAGGCGATTGCCCGGCGTATAACGGTTGTCCTGGGCGATGAAGGCATCGAGCCAGGTCGCCTGCGCCGTCAGTTGCCAGCCCCGTGCCAGCCGCCCCTGCCATTCAAGCTCGACGCCACGCGATTGCTGAACGCCGGTCTGGATCGAAAACCCCGGATGCGCCGGGTCGCGCGTCAGCACGCTGCTGCGCTCGATATCGAACACGGCCAGCGAAGCCAGCCAGCGGCTATTTTCCGGCTGCACCTTCAAACCACCCTCCCACTGCCGGCTGGCCAAGGGGGCAAAGGTGCCGCCGTTGAAGTTGCGACTTTGCGGCAGCGTCGCCATGTTTCCCGCCGAGTAATTGGCATACAGCGCCAGCGTCGGCGTAACGCGCCAATTGACGCCCAGCCGGGGCGTCAGCGCATGGTCGGTCTGGATGCTGTGATCCTCGCTCGGCGTCGGCAAATGATCGGCATAGTCGAAAACCTGTCGCAAATAGCTAAAGCGCAGGCCGAGCAGCCAGGTCCAGTTCCCGCTGCGGATCTCGTCCTGCACTGCCAGGCCGAGGCTGCGATTGGTCCACGCCTGGTCATAGACGGAATAGTCGGCGGTCGGCGCCCACGCCTGACTATAAACCGGGTTTTTTGCATCGATCGGTACGTATTCATCAAGCACGCCGCCATAGAGTGCGCGCGACTCACGCGCCATCTCGAAGCGAGCGGCAATTTTGTGCGAAATGCTTGCGCTCCTGAATTCACGCGACCAATCGACGTGGCCGGTCAACCAGCGGTATTGCTCGGGATAGCTCTCATACCAGCGGCTGATTTCGCTGCCCGAGACGGCATAAGGCTCGACATCGAGATACTGCAGATACCTGAAGTCGTAATACGACCACGCCAGGGCCAAGTCGCCACCCCACGCCGGCTGCGACCAGCGCGCTGCGAGCCGGGTCGATTGTGAATGCTGCTGCCCCCAGCCCTCGGTGTAAATGCGGCTGACCGGAACGTCAGCTGGCGCACCATTGACCGCCGGAATGCCGTAATCGGTGCTGCGCCGGTCGTCCAGCCACTCCAGCGAAAGCTGCAGTTGCCGCCCCCCGGAAAAGTCATGCGCAAAGGAAGGCGCCAGCAAGGTTTGCTCTCCGCTTTGCCGATCCCGGAAACTGCCGCCCCGCTCGTGCGCCGTGACCAGGCGGAAGCGGCTCGACTCGCCCAGCGCACCGCCCAGATCGAGGCTGGCGGCGGTTTTTCCCCAGACGTCGGTCTGTAGCGCGACGCTGCGTATCGCCTCCGCACTCGGCTGCTTGACGCGGATCTGCACCGCGCCGCCAGGTTCCGACCAGCCGTAGATCGCCGATTGCGGCCCACGCAGGATCTCGACCGACTCGACGTTGGCCATCGAAAGCGGCCCGCGCCCTTGGTAACGGAAGCCATCCTTGTAATAAGCCGTTGAGTCGCCCGCGTTGAAACCGCGCAACTGAAAGGTCGGCGTATTCACGCCCCAGTAATTCGAGCGTCGCGCAAGGCCCGGCGAATAGTCGGCCAGATCGGCGATATCCTTGGGCAAGCGGTCGGAAAATTGTGCCGTGGAGAGCGTGGTGACGGACAGCGGCAACTCGAAACGCGGCGCCGCCGACAGTCCCGCCGTGGCCGACCGATCCTCGTAG
>JBAQRB010000303.1:0-1642 GCA_049295655.1 Rhodocyclaceae bacterium | reverse complement strand
CTGCTCGTCCTCGCCTTCATCTTCCTCTACAAGCTCGGCGACTCGCTGTGCACCGCGCTGGCCACCCCCTTCTACCTCGACATGGGCTTCACGAAGACCGACATCGGCCTGATCGCCAAGCACGCCGGGCTGTGGCCGGCGGTGATCGGCGGCCTGCTCGGCGGCCTGTGGATGGTTCGCCTCGGCATCAACCGCGCGCTGTGGCTGTTCGGCGTCGTGCAGCTGGTGTCGATTCTCGGCTTTGCCTGGCTGGCCTGGGTCGGGCCGCAGGCGGTGATCGGCGCCGAGCAGCGCCTCGCACTGGCCGGCGTGATCGGCCTCGAAGCGCTCGGCGTCGGCCTCGGCACCGCGGCTTTCGTCGCCTTCATCGCCCGCTCGACGCACCCGGCCTACACGGCGACGCAGTTTGCGCTATTTACGAGCCTCGCCGCCGTGCCGCGTACCGTGATCAACGCCTCGGCCGGCTGGCTGGTCGAGAGCCTCGGCTGGTTCTCGTTCTTCCTGCTATGCACCGTCCTGGCCGTTCCCGGCATGCTGCTGCTTTCCCGCGTGGCCCCCTGGAATCCCCGCCCCCCCTCTGGAGAAGCGCATGGATATTGACTCTCAGGGCAGCGCCCGATTGATCGAAGCGGCGCGCGCGCTCTCCCGCGCGGTCGGGCAGCTGGATTTTTCGTCGCCGGTCTCGCACGTCTACAACCCGCTCGACTACGCCTGGGCGCCGCACGAAGCCTATCTGCGGCGCTACGGCGAACGGCGCCGGAAGGTCGTCCTGCTCGGCATGAACCCCGGCCCTTTCGGCATGGTGCAGTGCGGCGTGCCATTCGGCGAAATCGCTGCGGTGCGCGACTGGATGAAGATCGAGGCGCCGGTCGGCAAGCCCGTGCCCGAGAACCCGAAGCGGCCGATCGAGGGCTTTGCCTGCGAACGCTCGGAGGTCAGTGGAAAGCGCCTGTGGGGCCTGTTTCAGCAGCGCTTCGGCAGCGCCGAAGCCTTCTTTGCCGAGCATTTCGTCGCCAATTACTGCCCGCTGGCCTTTTTCGACCAGGGCCGCAACCTGACGCCGGACAAGCTGCCCACCGGCGAAAGCGCGCCGCTCTATGCCGCCTGCAATCGCCATCTGCAGTCGCTGGTCGAGACGCTGCAACCCGAATGGGTGATCGGCATCGGTGCGTTTGCCGAGGCGCGAGCAGCCGAAGCGCTGGCCGGCCGAAGCGTGAAAATCGGCCGCATCCTGCACCCGAGTCCGGCCAGCCCGGCCGCCAATCGGGGCTGGGCGGAGGCCGCGACGCGGCAACTGACGGCGCTGGGGGTGTGGTCTTAGGAACGGCTACGCCTTCCTTACCCCCGCCCAGGCAAGCAATCAAGAGAGCGCGGGGCTGCCCGAAAAAGTAGCCGGGGGAATCGGCAACGTGTGCGGCGTAAAGATGGTGCCGGTTGCCGCCATCGCCGCATTGGCCGCATCGATCAGGGTTTCCTGGCTCAAATGCGCATAGCGCTGGGTGGTTTTTACCTGCGTGTGGCCAAGAATTTTTTGCACCTCGTAAAGGGAGCGACCGGCATTGACCAGAAAAGAGGCAAACGAGTGCCGCAGGTCGTGAATGCGCACATCGGCCAGCCCCGCCTTGCCTCGCGCCGTATCCCA
>JBAQRB010000302.1:0-6517 GCA_049295655.1 Rhodocyclaceae bacterium | reverse complement strand
CTCGAACATGATCCTCGACGACGGCGGCGATGCAACGCTGCTGCTGCACCTTGGCGCCAAGGCCGAGAAGGATCTCTCGGTGATCGCCAAGCCGAGCTCGGAAGAAGAAACCATCCTGTTCGCCGCGATCAAGGCCAAGCTGGCGATCGATCCGACCTGGTACTCGGTGCGTCTGGCCGCGATCAAGGGCGTTACCGAAGAAACGACGACCGGCGTGCATCGCCTGTACCAGATGCACCAGCGCGGCGACCTCAAGTTCCCGGCGATCAACGTGAACGACTCGGTCACCAAGTCGAAGTTCGACAACCTCTACGGTTGCCGCGAGTCGCTGGTCGACGGCATCAAGCGCGCCACCGACGTGATGATCGCCGGCAAGGTCGCGCTGATCGCCGGCTACGGCGACGTCGGCAAGGGCTCGGCGCAGGCCATGCGCGCCCTCTCGGCGCAGGTCTGGGTCACCGAGATCGACCCGATCTGCGCGCTGCAGGCGGCGATGGAAGGCTACCGCGTGGTCACCATGGAATATGCTGCCGACAAGGCCGACATCTTCGTGACGACGACCGGCAACTTCCACGTCATCACGCACGACCACATGGCGGCGATGAAGGACCAGGCGATCGTCTGCAACATCGGCCACTTCGACAACGAAATCGACGTCGCGTCGATCGAGAAGTACGAGTGGGAAGAGATCAAGCCGCAGGTCGACCACGTCATTTTTCCGGACGGCAAGCGCATCATCCTGCTCGCCAAGGGCCGCCTGGTTAACCTCGGCTGCGGCACCGGCCACCCGTCGTACGTGATGAGCTCGTCGTTCGCCAACCAGACGATCGCCCAGATCGAGCTGTTCACCAAGAACAGCGATTACCCGGTCGGCGTCTACGTGCTGCCCAAGCACCTCGACGAGAAGGTCGCGCGCCTGCAGTTGAAGAAGCTCAACGCCCAGCTTTCCGTGCTGACCGAGCAACAGGCCGCCTACATCAGCGTGCCGGTGCAGGGTCCGTACAAGGCCGAGCACTACCGCTACTAAGCAAGCCAGGGGGCTGCCATGCGACTGATCCTGCTCTGGATTCTCAACGCCGTTGCGCTACTCGCCGTCGCCTACGTGATGCCGTCGATTCACGTCGCGTCGTTCGGCGCGGCGCTGCTCGCGGCGCTGGTCCTCGGGCTGGTGAACGCCGTATTGCGCCCCCTCTTGCTGCTGCTGACGCTGCCGATCACGCTGCTCTCGCTCGGACTCTTCATCTTCGTGCTGAACGGCCTGATGTTCTGGCTCGCCGGCTCGCTGATCGATGGCTTCGTCGTCGGCAGCTTCTGGTCGGCGGTCTTCGGTTCGCTGCTCTACAGCATCGTGTCGTGGGCGCTGTCCGGCCTGCTGCCCGGTGGTCAGCGCTGAGCGCTGCCCCGATTCTCGGCTTGCTTGCTTGCATGCCGGATAAATCGTTCAATCTGACGGATAATGCTTTTCGCGTATGTCGATAGGGCTTGGGAACGAATCGGAGAATGAGATGCAAACGTTGGGCGTCAGGAGTTCGTGCACTCAATCGAGTTTGACGTGTAACTACATCGTAGTTATATTTAACGCATGACTACACTTCATTTCGAGTGGGACGAGCCAAAGGCAAAAGCTAACGTCAAAAAGCATGGAGTGAGCTTCGACGAAGCCAAGACCGTGTTTCTCGATGAACGCGCGCGACTGATCTCTGACCCAGACCATTCTGAAAATGAAGAGCGGTTCATCCTCCTGGGCTACAGCTCGGGCTTGAAGCTACTGGTTGTGTGCCATTGTTACCGAGTGGATGAAAGCGTTATCCGCATCATCTCGGCACGAAAGGCAACACGGCAAGAAGCGGTAACTTATTGACTGGGTGACGACCATGCGCGCCGAATACGACTTCTCAAAATCAACGAAGAATCCCTACGCTTCTCAACTTAAGAAGCAAATCACCATTCGTCTGGACGAAGAATGCATCAATTACTTCAAGTCCATTTCTGAGGGCGTGGGTATTCCTTACCAAAGCCTCATCAATCTTTACCTTCGCGATTGCGCAGCGTCCCACCGAAAGCTGAATCTCAAGTGGAAGTAACGCCCAATCCGCCAGTCGAGAGGGACGCCGGTCAAGCGGCTTTTCTTCAATCAATCCGCCCCGCGCGGCGCCCCTCATTTTTACTTTAGTATGATCAATAGGGTCAGAGCGAATTGATTCATGAATACTGCCAACTAAAAATCAATATGCTTGGCAGACCAATCGAGTCTGACCCTATCGATCCCAGCTTTGTCGTGGGTACTGTCCGGTCTGCTGCCCGGCGCTCAGCGCTGCGCGCTGAGCGCTGCCCCGATTCTCGGCTTGCTTACATGCCGGATAAATCGTTCAATCTGATGAATAATGCTTTTCGCGTATGTCGATAGGGCCTTGGAGCAAATCGGAGAGTGACGGCAATGAGATTTCTGATAGGAAGCGCTATTTTCCGCCATGCCATTGATTTTCCTGGCGAAGCGAATTCGTCGAAATTTGTATACCGCACTTTGACGGATAGTTTTCCGTCAAATAGGCGGCATATTTAACGTTAAGGGTTTGATTCACGGAGCAGTGGCAAATATTACGAAAGCGGAAATATCATGAAAAAAATAAACGGTTGTATCAGCCTACCCATAATCACAGGCCTACTTTTGACCTTGATTACAGGAACAATATACGCTGATGAAATAAATTCATGCGCGTCAAGCTGTACCTCCGACTTGAAGGAGTGTCGCAAACAAGCTTATATAGCAACGAGTACCGAGGCTCATCCTATCATTTCTGGTAGCTCGGAGAGCAGAGCTTATCGTAATGGACAGGGAGCACCGATGATCGCAAATAATGTGCTACCTAATTCGCAGAATTCAGAAATTGAAAAACGCCAAGTAGAGCGATACCAGTTATGTGCAACGGAAAATAGCAGTTGTCTGCATCAGTGCTCACCGAAGCCAACTCCGCCTAAAATCAGCGTCATCTTCAAATAATTACAAGCGGAGATATGACCAAACCCCTAACCTTGCATTCGAGAGGGACTGGCTACGCCAGCCCCTCAATTTAACGTTCGGCGTCACCATCACGCAACACTGGGAGGTAATCTCATGACTAGAAAAAATGCAATCCACAAGCTCCTGAACGATGCCGCTCTGGAGCTGCTCGCATTCATCAAGGAGTGCGAGTCAAAGTTCAAGGACCAGGAACACTGGGTGCCAGCGGCGAAGATTAAGGACAATCTCGACCTAAACTTTGTCGCCGTTCCGAGAAGTGGAAAACAGTACGGTCCAAAAGGTTGGGTATTTGCCACGCTCGCACGGATGCTTGAGGACAAGTCGCTCATCGAATACAAAAAAATCGGAAGCCGTGCCTTCTACCGCTCTGCTCGCAAATGAATCAAACCTTTCACGGCGTGACGCCGAACCCGGCGTTCGACCCCGCTCCCTCCGGTCGCTGGACGCTGCGCGATAAAGCCGCGCAGCGCCGGTCACCTCTACGTGAGCGAGCAGGAGATCACACGATGCCGAAACAAGTTCATTTCATCGCCGGGTTGTTGGCCATGCTGACAATTGCCACCTTCTTCCTGTCCACAGTCATTGTGGAGTTGTTTGGCACTCCCGAGGCCATGGCCACACTCAAAGCCCTGATCGTCATGCCCGGCCTGTTTATTCTGGTGCCCGCAATTGCGGCAACTGGAGGCAGTGGTTTCTTCCTGTCAAAGTCTCGTCAAGGGCGGCTCATTGAAACCAAGAAGAAAAGAATGCCGTTCATTGCGGCAAATGGTCTCTTGGTGCTGATACCGTGCGCCATTTTTCTTAACCGTTGGGCTGCCGCTGGCTCGTTCGACAGCACGTTCTATCTGGTTCAGGGGCTTGAGCTTTTTGCTGGTGCGACAAATCTCACGCTCATGGGCTTGAACATCCGTGACGGGTTGAGAATGTCTGGGCGTTTTCGTGTAGCCCAAAATGCTCGCTAACACTGCGCTCCAGCGGACTGTCAAAAAGCTGCGCTTTTTGCCATCCGCTGAGCTTGGACGTTGGGCGTCACAAGTCATGCGCATGTTCTGTAGTTTCCACTTCTCGACAATCTTTCTATGAGCGAAAAAGACGATAGCGACCGCGACGAGCAACAAAGGAGCGAGATATCCCGCCTAAAGAAGCGGGTAGATCTTTGGATAGCGCTTCTTCCAACATTCATGTTCATCGTTGCTGCCGGTCAGTCGGCCGTCGCCTACTATCAGTTGGAGACCAATAGAACCCAGTTCCGTCAGGACCAGCGGCCGTACGTGATGTCTATCGCGGCGCCAAGCAATTTCGTCCCAAACCAACTGCTCATGGTCAATTTTCGCAACGGCAATTACGGGAAATCTCCAGCTATCGAAGCGGGCGGCGCTGGGAAAGTATTCTTTGGAGACGACGCGATGCAGCAGGCGGACCGGTGGGTCAAGGATGAGCTTCCCCAAGCTATTGCCCGTCGAAATAGGAGCATCCTTCCCCCTAATACGCCAGCCAGTCATGTCGAAGCGAGGGATACAACCCTCCTTTCTGACAGACCTGTCACTGGCGAAGAACTCGACGCTCTGATGAAGAAGAGTTATTCGATTGTCGCAGTAATGCGTCAGGCATATCGCGATACCGCCGGGAACGAATACTGGACTGACGTTTGTGTGGCGAATCTCGTCACCGGCCCGAACAGCATGCGAATCGTTGAATGCAAGACTCACAACCACGTAGAGTAGCTATGACGCCCAACCCATCAATCCACCGGACGCTGCGCGATAAAGCCGTGCCAGGCCCCTGACCTAGAACGTTATGCATCTGATGAACACTACTGCTGAGCGCTGCTAAAAATGGGGGGTGCCCTTTCACCTCATGCTGCACACTGCTAAAAATTACTGACCAAACACGGATCGCTCATGAATCTTCCCGAACTCTCAATCGAATTCTTCCCGCCGCAGACGCCCGAAGGCGTCGACAAGCTGCGACTCGTCCGCCAGAAGCTCGCGGTACTCAAACCCGAGTTCTTCTCGGTGACCTTCGGCGCCGGCGGGTCGACGCGCGAGCGCACCTTCGCGACGGTCAAGGAAATTGCCGCCGAAGGTTTTGCTGCCGCGCCGCACCTGTCGTGCATCGGCTCGACGCGCGAGAACATCCGCGAGATCCTTGGCGAATACAAGGCAGCCGGCATCCGGCGCATCGTCGCGCTGCGCGGCGACCTGCCCTCCGGCATGGCCGAGACCGGCGAATTCCGCTACGCCAACGAACTCGTCGAGTTCATCCGCGCGGAAACCGGCGACCACTTCCGCCTCGAGGTCGCCGCCTATCCCGAGTGGCACCCGCAGGCGCGCAACCCGCGCGAGGACCTGGCCGCTTTCGAGAAAAAGGCCAAAGCCGGCGCCGACTCGGCGATCACGCAGTATTTCTACAACGCCGACGCCTACTTCCACTTCGTCGACGAAGTGCGCGCGCTCGGCATCGACCTGCCGATCGTTCCCGGCATCATGCCGATCGCCAGTTTCTCGAAGCTCGCGCGCTTCTCGGACGCCTGCGGCGCCGAACTGCCGCGCTGGATGCGGCGCAAGTTCGAGGGCTTCGGCGACGACGCCGAGTCGATCCGCGCCTTCGGCCTCGATGTCGTGACCGAATTGTGCGAGCGCCTGCTCAAGGGCGGCGCGCCGGGACTGCATTTCTACTCGATGAACCAGTCGGCGCTGACGCTGGAAGTCTGCCGCCGGCTCGGCTTGGCGCAAGCCGTTGCGTAAAGCCGCCATGGCGCGCCCGCTGCCCGAACTCGTCGAACATGCCTGCGAACTCTTCGCGCCGCTCGGTGCGATCCGCGTCAAGGCGATGTTCGGCGGCTGGGGTTTCTACTGCGACGGGCTGTTCTTCGCCATCGTCGCTTTCGATACGCTGTACCTCAAGGCCGACGGCGAGAGCAGCGAGCAGTTTCACCAAGCCGGCGGCGAGCCGTTCCGCTACTCGCGCAAGGACGGGCGCAGCGAAACGATGAACTACTGGACGCTGCCCGGCGAAGCGCTCGAGTCGCCCGCCGAGATGCTGCCGTGGGCGCGCCTGGCGCTGGCCGCGGCTGTGCGCGGGCGAAAGCCGAAGAAACCGTCCGCCCGAAAATGAAGCCCTGATGCGAGCCGGTCTGTGATTTGACCTGCTTGTCCGGAAGGTTCCATAATGAAACCGTATGCCTTAAGCGGTTCTATTGTGGAGCCTGTCATGAGCGTCAGTTTTTCGGTCAAGAATATTCCTGAAGCGCTTGCCGAACGGCTGCGCGTTCGTGCCGAGCGCAACCATCGTTCGTTGCAGGGCGAGTTGCTGGCGATCCTCGAGGCCGCCGCCAACGAGGTTTTGCCGACCCGTGTCGAGTTGAGTCTGAATTCGGGGCAGAACCAAGGTAGCCCGGCGCGCGTCAAGGTAGTTGTCGCCTCAGTCATGCAGCCAACGGCTGAATATCGTTACCCGCTGAATGCGCTTCGATGATGCAGTCGCGTTCGGGGT
>JBAQRB010000301.1:0-7115 GCA_049295655.1 Rhodocyclaceae bacterium | reverse complement strand
TCCTGCCACAACGCACCGGCAATTTTCTCGGCGTCCATACGCTGAATCGGGCAGGAAAACTCAGCGTCGTCGATGGTTTTGTCAGACGCACGCGACTGGGGGTGGGGCAGCAGCAGAACTCCTTCGAGCCCGAGTACCTCGTCCCCGAATTCACTCAAGCAATGGGGTAATCATGCCAGCCAGCCAACGATGCGCAGAACGCTTATGCCTGACAAGCATCCCGTGGAACCGGGGGAAAAAAAGGAGCGGGAGCGATGCATTCCCCGCCAAAACGGAACCCGCCCCGCTCAGGCTCTGCCGGGTTGAAAAAAACCAGTCTTGTTTGTCGAAAAAGAATGGAGGACACATGAATAAGCTGCTGCTCAAGGCCTTGCTGCTGGTCGCGACCTTCTCGTCGATGAGCGCGATCGCGCAGGACAAGCTTGAATACCCGCTGGGCGCCGGCGATACGATTCGCGTCCAGGTATTCCAGAACCCCGATCTGACCATCGAAACCCGCGTCTCGGAAAACGGATCGGTGACCTATCCCCTGATCGGCTCGATCGAACTTGGCGGTCTGCCGATTGCCGCCGCCGAGAAGAAGATTGCCACTGCGCTCAAGGCCGGCGGCTTTGTCCAGCAACCGCAGGTCAACATCGCGCTGATGCAGATCCGGGGCAATCAGGTCGGGGTTCTTGGCCAGGTTAACCGCCCGGGGCGTTTCCCGCTGGAAACCTTCAACACCCGGGTCAGCGACATGCTCGCCGCGGCAGGCGGTGCAACGGCCAGCGGCGACGACGTCGCCATTGTCAGCGGCGTACGCAACGGCAAGCCGTTCCGCAAGGAAATCGACATTCCGGCGCTCTACCTTGGCGAGCAACCGGAGAACGACATCGTCCTATCCGGCGGCGACACCATTTATGTTCATCGCGCGCCGGTTTTCTACATTTACGGTGAAACGCAACGCCCGGGCTCCTACCGCATTGAACGCAACATGACCATCATGCAGGCGCTCGCCCAGAGCGGCGGCCCGACCGTCCGCGGCACCGAAAGACGACTACGCGTGCACCGCAAGGATGCCGCGGGCGTCGTCGAGCAGATCTCACCGGAATTGAGCGAAGTCGTGCAGTCCAACGACGTTATCTACGTGCGCGAAAGCCTTTTTTAAGAGCGAGCCAGCCGCCATGACACTACAACAATTCCTGCTCATCCTGCGCGCGCGTGCCAAAGTGGTGCTTTACACCCTGCTTGCCGTTGTCCTGATCACGCTGCTCGTCAGCCTGATGCTGCCCAGGCAATATACCGCCGGCACGGCCGTCGTGATCGACGTCAAGTCGCCCGATCCGATCGGCGGCATGGTGCTGCCCGGAATGATTTCACCGGGCTACATGGCGACCCAGGTCGACATCATCAATAGCGCCCGCGTTGCGCAGCGCGTCGTCAAACGGCTGCAGATAGCCGAACAGCCGGAACTCCAGGCCGAATGGCAAAAAAGCACCAAAGGGAAAGGCGACCTCACGGCCTGGCTCGCCGACGCCATGAAGAAGAAACTCAACGTCAAGCCCTCGCGCGAAAGCAACGTGATCAACATCGGCTACAGCGATACCGATCCGCTCCGTGCCGCTGCCGTCGCCAACGCTTTTGCCCAGGCCTATATCGACGTCAGCCTTGAATTGAAGGTTGAACCGGCCCGGCAAAACGCCGTCTGGTTCGAGGGGCAAACCAGGCTGCTGCGCGACAAGCTTGAAGCTGCGCAGGCGGCGCTTTCCAGCTACCAGCAGAAAACCGGCATCATCGGAAGCGATGGGCGCGTCGATTTTGAAAGCGCCAAACTCAACGAACTGTTCGCGCAGCTTGCCCTGGCACAGGCGCAAACTTCCGATAGCTACAGCAAGGGAAAGTCGGCGGGCAGATCGGCGACCTTGAGCGAAGTGATCCAGAATCCGCTGATCAACGCGCTTAAATCCGACATCGCGCGCCTTGAAGCGAGGCTGCAGGACAGCAACATCAACCTCGGAAAAAATCACCCGCAAACCTTGCGCACCGAATCCGAACTCGCCTCGCTCAAGGAAAAGCTGGCCAGTGAAACCTCGACGATCTCGAACAGTATCGGCACTGCGTATCAGGTGAGCCGGCAAAAAGAACAGGACTTGCTTGCCGCCATCGAAGCGCAGAAAACCCGCCTGTTGGCCCTCAGCAAGCAACGCGACGAAATCAGCGTACTGCAGCGCGAGATCGAGTCCGCCCAGCGTGCCTTTGAGGGCGTCAGCCAGCGTTCGGCGCAGACCCGCCTCGAAAGCCTCTCGGTGCAAACCAACGCGGTGGTTCTCAATCCGGCATCGCCCCCCGCCGATCACGCCAAACCAAAAATCTTCCTCAACGTCCTCGTTTCAATCTTCCTCGGCACGCTGCTCGGTATCGGTCTGGCACTGATGCTCGAACTCGGCAAGCGCCGCATCCGCTCGGCGGAAGACCTTGCCGAAGCGATCGATCTGCCGGTGCTGGCCGCCATCGCCTCCGCCACACCGGCGCCGACCTTGCGCGACACCCTGCACAGAATCCTCCCGCGCAGCAAAGCAGCAAAACACTTGCTCAGCGCAGCAGCCTCATGAACACCAGCCGGAGCCAGACCATGAATCTGTCGGAAGCCACCATTCGTGTAAAAAAAGCCACCGCACTTGCCATGACGGGCAGCGAGCGCTCGATCGGCGGCATTCTCATCGATACGGGACGCCTTTCCTGCGACAACGCCGAGCGCATCCTGTGGCAGCAAAAGAAAACGCCGGGAAAGCGCTTTGGCGATGCCGCCATCGAACTCGGCCTGCTGACCGAGGACGATATCCGCTTTGCCCTCGCCAGCCAGTTTGACTATCCCTACCTGCCGGCCAGCGACAACAGCCTGAGCCACGAGCTGGTCGCTGCCTACCAGCCGTTCAGCCCGGTCGTCGAGCAATTGCGCGCCCTGCGCAGCCAGCTGATGCTCCGCTGGTTCGACGTCGAAGCGGCGCCTCAGGCGCTGGCGATCGTCAGCCCCGGCGCCGGCGAGGGGCGCAGCTTTATCGCGGCCAATCTGGCGATCGTTTTCTCGCAGCTCGGTGAGCGTACCCTGTTGATCGATGCCGATCTGCGCGCACCACGCCAGCATGCGCTATTCAGGATCGGCCAGCGCACCGGCCTCTCCGAACTGCTGGCCGGGCGCGCCGCCAATAGCGAGGCCGTTGTGCGCATCCCGTCGCTACTCGGACTATCCGTCCTGCCGGCCGGAGCTGTCCCCCCCAATCCGCAGGAACTGCTCGGCCGGCCAGCCTTTGTCGAAATGCTGCATACCCTGAGCCGGAACTTCGATGTGGTGCTCCTCGACACGCCGGCTGCCAGCCGCTATGCCGAAGCTCAGACGATTGCCGTACGCGCCGGTGCGGCGATCATGCTGACCCGCCTGAACCGGAGCTCATTGCACGACTTGACGCACCTCACGCACAGCCTGCAGCAATCCGACACGACATTGGTGGGGTCCGTGCTGAACGACGTCTAGGCCGCGAACCAGCGGCAGGCATCAGGAAAGGAAGATTCGACGCAACGCAATAACGCTCATGTCTCGGGAGGCCACTTGATCTTTCAAACGCAGTGCGGCATTTATGTCCTTACGTAGCGACCTGGGCAAACAGAGCGTCAACGCCGTCAAGTGGAGCGCGCTCGGAACCATTGTGCAATTTGTCCTGCAGCTGGGATCGCAAATCGTTCTGGCGCGTATCCTGGGCCCGGAGAACTATGGCTTGTTCGCGATGGGCATGGTGGTGCTCACGTTCAGCAATTTCGTTGCCGACTTCGGTTTTGCGTGGAACCTGGTCCAGGCGCAAACCCTGCACGAAGACGACATCCGCTTTGTCTTTACCTGGCAGCTGATCTCGGGAAGCGTGGTCGCCGCCATCCTGTTCATCTGCGCGCCTGCGATCGCCGGTTTTTTTAAGGAATCGCGCGTCGAAGACATCGTCCGCTGGCTCAGCCTGGCCTGCATCATCAATGCCATCACCGCGCCAGCCACCAATCTGCTGCGACGCAAGCTCGACCTGAGAGCCTTGAGCATCATCCAGGTCGCCAGTTACGCCGTCGGCTATCTCGCGATCGGCATCCCGCTTGCCTATTTCGGCGCGGGCGTCTGGGCACTTGTCGCGGCATGGCTTTCACAGGCGCTTTGCAATCTCCTGCTGACCATCATGCGCCATCCGCATTCGATCAAGCCACTGTTCTGGTACAGCGGCGCACTGGCGCAATCGGGGATGGGGCTCACCGTATTTGTGACGAACATCTGCAACTGGCTGCTCAACAACCTCGATCGCGTCCTCCTCGGCCGCTTCCTGAATGCCCAGTCGGTCGGGCTTTATGCGATCGGCTACAACCTGGCCAATACGCCGAACAGTTTGCTGATCGGCACTTTGCAACCGGCCTTCCTGACCACCGGCGCCCGTATCCAATCGGAGCCGGAAGTCTTGCGGCGGGCGTATCTGGCAGTGATCGCAACGGTATGGATACTCATCGCCCCGCTCTTCGTTCTCTTCGCCATTGTCGCCCAGGACCTGGTCGGCGTCCTGTACGGTCCGGCCTGGGCATCCTCAGGCATCGTCCTCGCCATCCTCGCCTTGGCGATGCCGGCCTACGTCACTTGGGGAATGTCCACGCCGATCCTCTGGAATACGGAGCGAAAGCATTGGGAAAGCCTGTTGCAGCTGCCCATCCTGGCGGCCGCCGGCATCGCGTATTACCACTTTTCCAGCAAAGGCGTCGTCGTCGTCGGGGCGGTGGCGGCCAGCGTGCTGTTCACCCGCGCCATTGCCATCACCACGGCGGCATGCGGCCGGCTCGGGATCAAACTGCGCGACCTGCGCGCCTCATTCGTCCACGCGACGGCAATGGTTGTGCTTGCGGTATCGGCGACCGTCTGCGGACTGGAAACCGGCCGACTGGCCGGAACGAGCCAGATGAGCGCCCTGATTGGCGGCATCCTGTTCGGCGGCGGCGCCTTGCTCGCCATCCCCCTGATTTTTCCGAAAATACTGGGCACCGAGGTCAGCGCAGTGCTCGGCCGTTTCAGCCCGTCATTAAGACGTTTTCTGGATAGATCGTCCAATAAACCTAAAAAAAACGATTAACCACAGCGAGCACGGCGAAGCGCTTTGCCCGTCCCGCTTTATGCAAGACGCAATTGACTGATAAGACTCATACGCTAATGCGAACATCGCCTTCAGAAAAGGGGAAGTGTCATGAATGCCGGCAAGATTCACGTGGTGTTGTCCAATGGTGGCACATACCGGGATGTGGTGGAGTATCTGGTGCGGCAGGGTGCGGGCATGTCGGTGATATCACCGGATCCGGATCACAAGGGGATCATGACCAAGTGGACCATCGTGCGCGAGTTGCTTTCCACGAAGGCTGTTGGCCTTCGGAGGCGTTGGCAGCGGGAGGATACGGTTCTGGTGATCGGTTGGCAGGCGCTCCCGGTTCTTGCCTTGATGAAGGTGGGCGTCCTGCTGCGGCCGCAGCGCTGCGTCGTGATGGGGTGCTTCGTGCATTCGCCTGCGCTGCGGAAGGTGGTGGACCGGTTGCTGCGCAGCCTGCGCTTCCCCGGCTTAGGGTTCATTGCATTTTCGCGAGGAGAGCGGTGGAACCTGATCGAGTCCCTTGGGGTGCGTGAAGAGGATGTGCTCCTGCACCTCTGGCGTCAGGATCTCTATGGCAAGGTCTCTCCGGAATATTTGGTTCGTGGGGAGTACGTATTCTCGGGCGGGTACACGAACCGGGACTACAACGGTTTGCTCAAGGCGGCGGAGAAGCATGCATGGCCGTTGATGATAGTGGCATCCTCACACAACGAGATTGACGGTTCGCTTTGCAAGCGCGCCGATATCCTGCGCGATCTGGATGAAGAGGTATTCGAGGGAAGGTTGGCAGGCAGTGCACTGGTGGTGTTGCCTCTGAAATCGGCCGGGGAGGCGTGCGGGCAGAGTGTGTTGCTACGCGTGCTGCGGAATCGTAAGGCCTTGATTGCGAATCGGCATGAATCGATCGAGGATTACCTTGGAAAGGACTATCCGGGATTCGTGAAGGCTGGTGATCCGGAGGCGCTGGCGGCTGCGGTAACGCGTGCGTTCGAAAACGAGGAGTTTTATCAGGAACTGATACGGGCGGTCTCCGTTGCCCAGGATCGGATGGAAAAATGGCTTTCTCCCGGTGAGGAAGTCTTTGCTTTTTTAGCATCGCCTGTGCTTGGTTCTGCTTTGCCAAATTAGCTTTGGCCATGTTCGCATTCGTGGCGACACCGTGAAAACGACGCATCCACTCCTTGAGGCGACTGTCGTAGGCACTCACGTTCTGGACGTGCCGTGCTCGCCGTCTTGACGTGGTTTGAACTACGGTTTTTAGGATAAAAACTAGGGGAAAGCAATGAAAAGCCTTGTGTTTTATTCTGCCTCGGGCTTTTTCGCCTTCGCGGCGGCAATCGGCGTTGCAATTCTGTTTGCCGGCCTGATGCACTGGCGGCATTCCCGCGAAGAAGGTCTGGTCCAGTACATTTTTTACCCGGTGATGTTCGTGTTCGGCCTGGGTATTCTCCTGTCCGGACGAAATCTGGATATACCGCACCCGCTGACCGACCCTGCCATGGGAAAAAACATGCCGCTGATCTGGGCAGGCCGTGCCACCTCATTATTCATTATTCTGGCCGCAGGCGAGAAAATCGTCAGACACCTTTTGAGTAACGGGAATAAAACAAAAATCCCGACAATCCTGATGCTGTCCTTCTGCACTTATTTCTTTACCAACATCGTCAGTAGCGGACTCATGGACGGCAACTCTTCGCTTTCCCATGAATATTTGTATGCGGTACTGACAGGCTGTGCCGCCCTGCTGATGAGCGCACGCGAAGGCGACATGGCGATCAGCGCGGTACGCAATGCATCATTCGCTTTTCTGATTGCCAGTGCAGCAGTCGTTTTCTGGCAACCTGAAATTGTACTGAACCAGAATTATCAAGGGCTGATTCCCTGGCTGGGTTTTCGTTACGCCGGATTAAGCACCCATGCAAATTCACTGAGCATGCTGGTGGTCGTTTTTCTTTTGTGTTTGTGGAGCAAGCCCTATGG
>JBAQRB010000300.1:0-10801 GCA_049295655.1 Rhodocyclaceae bacterium | reverse complement strand
TGCGCAGCCTGCTCGAGGAATAAGCCGGCACAGGCGTTTCAGATGAAACGAGAAGGGCAGCCCGCGGGCTGCCCTTCTCGTTTCATCTGAAACGCCTGTGCCGGCTTATTCCTCGAGCAGGCTGCGCAACATCCACGCATTCTTCTCGTGCACTTCCATGCGCTGCGTCAGCAGATCGGCCGTCGGCTGGTCGTTGGCCTTGCTGGCCACCGCGAAAACCTTGCGTGCCGTGCGGGCGACGGCTTCCTGTCCCTCGACCAGTTGCCGGATCATGTCCTTTGCCTTCGGCACACCATCCTCTTCGGGGATCGAGGACAACTCGACGAAGCGCCGGTACGATCCCGGCGCCGGATAGCCGAGCGCGCGGATCCGCTCGGCGACAATATCAAGCGCAGCCCACAGCTCGGTGTATTGCGCCTGGAAAAGCAGATGCAGGGTCTGAAACATCGGGCCGGTGACGTTCCAGTGAAAGCCGTGCGTCTTCAGGTAGACGGTGTAACTGTCCGCGAGCAGGCACGAAAGCCCTTCGGCAATTTTCTTGCGATCCTTCTCGCTGATCCCGATATCGATTTTGGTTGCCATGACAATCTCCTTGGTTGTTGAGCGGCTATGCCGATGAAGTCAATGTAGATGCCGGTGAAAAATCGCGCAAGCTAATTAAGGCAATGATCATCATTGCCTGCCGCTATAGCTCCGTACTGACCCCGGGCGGCGGGGCATCCAGTATGGCCGCGCGCAAAACATCGATGGCCTGTGGCCTCGGGAAAGTGGCCCGCCAGGCGAGCACGACGCGCCGGAAGGGGGCAGGGTCGGTAAAAGGACGAAATTGCAGTAGCGGGCTGTTCTGGGGCCAGCTTTCCGCGGCGGACGCCGGAACGATCGAAATGCCGGCACCGCTCGCCACCATGTAGCGCACCGTCTCGAGGGAACTTCCCTCCAGCGCGGCATCGGCACCGCCCGGCGCCGAAAGATGCGGGCAGGCCTGAACGACCTGATCGCGGAAACAGTTCCCGCTGCCGAGCAACAGCAGGTTGGCAGCGGTCAGCTGATCGGGGTCAATGCGCGGCTGGGCGCCAAGGGGATGACCGCCCGGCAGGACGACGCGGAAAGGCTCGTCATAGATCGGGCGGCTGACGATCCCCGGTTCGCAGAAGGGCAGGGCCACGACAATCACGTCCAGGTCGCCGCGCCGCAGCTGCTCGGCGAGGCTGACCGTGAAGTTCTCCTGCAGGTAGATCGGCATCTGCGGCGCACGGGCGTGCAGCGCCGGAATCAGACGCGGCAGCAGATACGGCGCGATCGTGTAAATGACGCCGAGGCGCAGGGGACCGCTCAGCGGGTTCCTGCCCTGGGTGGCGATTTCCCGGAGCTTGCCGAATTCCTCGAGGACCCGCTCGGCCTGCAGCGCCACCTGCTGACCGATCGGGGTCAGGCGGACTTCGGCGGACGAGCGTTCGAAAAGGATGACGCCCTGGCGCTGCTCGACCTTCTTCACGGCAATCGACAGCGTCGGCTGGCTGACGTGGCATTTTTCCGCGGCACGGCCGAAATGACGCTCGCGCGCGAGCATCACGATGTAGCGCAGCTCGGTCAGCGTCATCGCAACGCCCGCTCAGAAGGTGATGACCTTGTCGGCCGCCAGCGAAGCCGCCGCCAGTTCGGCCAGCGTACCGATCGTCACGCCGGGAACCAGTGCCTGATCGGCAAGGCCACGGGCCACGGCACAGGTGCGACACAGGCGGATCTGCACGCCATGCTCGATCAGCACTTCGAGCATCTGCTGCAGGCCGCCACCGGCCGCCGCCGCGGGCTGGTTGGGCAAGCCGACGGTCACCGCGTCCGACATCATGAAAATCGAAAGATCGACGGTTTCCACTTCCTGGCTGACCAGCGCAGTCGCCAGCCGCAGGGCGCTCAGCATGCGTTCGCTGCCGTAGGCCGGGGCATGAACAATGATCACGATACTCTGCACGGCGTTCTCCTCAATCGATTGCAATATTTTCGATAATGCGCCGAGCGGCGTGCGCCAGCAAGGCGATAAAAGCGGCTAATCGAGCCGCGCCAGGCGGGCCAGATCGTCCGCCTCCAGCCAGCGCCACTGACCCGGCGGCAAATCGGCCGGCAGGACGAAGCCGCCGACCGAGACGCGGTGCAGGGCCTCGACCCGGTTGCCTGCAGCGGCGACCATGCGCTTGACCAGGTGGTATTTACCTTCGGTGACGGTCAGCCGGATCAGCCGTTCGGCAAGACGCTCGCAGCCCGCCGCGGCGATCGGCGCCGGCTCGTCGTTGAGCTGCACGCCGCCGAGCAGGGCCGCAATCTGGGTATCGTCCACCGGGTGCTTGGCGCTGACCTCATAGACCTTGGGAATCTTCTTTTTGGGCGAACTGTAGGTGTGAATGAACTGGCCGTCGTCGGTCAGCAGCAGCAGGCCCGTCGTGTCCTCGTCGAGCCGGCCCACCGCCTGCACATCGCGCGTCAGCAGAAAACGCGGCAGCAGGTCGTAAATGCTCGGGTGGTGCTTCGGCTTGTGCGAGCACTCGTAATCGGCCGGCTTGTTGAGCGCCAGATAGACCAGCTTGCGATAGGTCAGCTGCACATCGTCGACCGAAAACGCCAGGCCTTCGGGATCGAATTCCTGATAGGGGTCGTCGCACAGCGCCCCGTTAACCGTGACGCGGCCGGCGCAGATCAGCGAGCGGCACTCGGGCCGGCTGCCAAAACCCTGCGAGCGAAGCAGACGTTCAAGTTCCATCGAATAGCTCCCAAAAATAAAGGCCCCGGAAAGCAGCTTCGGGGCCTTGCCACCTGAATGGTGAGGATCGGTCAGACGTCGATATTGCGCGCCGCCAGGGCGTTGCTTTCGATGAAGTTGCGGCGCGGCTCGACCAGTTCGCCCATCAGCGTCGTGAAGATCTGGTCGGCACCGATCGCATCCTCGATCTGGACCTTGAGCAGGCGGCGAACCGTCGGGTCCATCGTCGTTTCCCACAGCTGTTCGGGGTTCATTTCGCCGAGACCTTTGTAGCGCTGCTTGCTGACGCCGCGCTCGACTTCGGCGAGCAGCCAGCGCATCGCGTCGGCAAAGCTGCCGACGGCCTGTTTCTTCTCGCCGCGCGCGACAAAACCGCCCGGTCCAAAGAGGCCGGCGAGCAATTCGGCAGTCTTGCGCAGCTGAACGTAATCGCCGCTGACCAGCAGATCCTCGTCGATCACGCTGACCTTGAGGTTGCCGTGGTGCATCTTCTCGAGACGCAACTGCCAGCGTTCGAGTACGTCGCTGTAGCGCGCCAGGATCTGGATGCCCAGCTTGCTGCCGACCGCCTTCATCAGCGCATCGGCACTGACCTGTGCGCTCGCCTGGTCGGATAGCTCGATCTTCAGGTTGGCGTCGATCAGCGCATGCAGGACCTGCGGATTGATCAGGTGCGACAGGCGGTTGATCACCGCCTCGGCGAGCAGGTACTCGCGCGACAGTTCTTCGAGCGCCGTGCCGGAAAACTCCTGCGCGCTGGCCTTCGGCGTCAGCACCGCATCCTCGAGCGCGAGGCGCAGCAGGAACTGGTTGAGCGCCTGGTCGTCCTTGATGTAACGCTCGGTCTTGCCGTGCTTGACCTTGTAGAGCGGCGGCTGGGCGATGTAGATGTGGCCGCGCTCGACGAGCTCGGGCATCTGCCGGTAGAAGAAGGTGAGCAGCAGGGTGCGGATGTGCGCGCCGTCGACGTCGGCGTCGGTCATGATGATGATGCGGTGGTAGCGCAGCTTCTCGGGCTTGTACTCGTCCTTGCCGATGCCGGTGCCGAGCGCCGTGATCAGCGTGACGATTTCCTGCGACGAGATCAGCTTGTCGAAACGCGCCTTTTCGACGTTGAGGATCTTGCCCTTGAGCGGCAGGATCGCCTGGAACTTGCGGTCGCGTCCCTGCTTGGCCGAACCGCCGGCGGAGTCGCCCTCGACCAGGTAGATTTCGCACAGCGCCGGGTCTTTTTCCTGGCAGTCGGCGAGCTTGCCGGGCAGGCCGATGCCGTCGAGCAGACCCTTGCGCCGCGTCATTTCGCGCGCCTTGCGCGCCGCGTCGCGGGCACGCGCCGCTTCGACGATCTTCCCGGTGATGATCTTGGCGTCGATCGGGCGCTCCTGCAGGAACTCGGCCAGGCGCGCGGCAACCACTTCTTCGACGGCCGGCCGCGCTTCGGACGAAACGAGCTTCATCTTGGTTTGCGAGGCGAACTTCGGATCGGGCATCTTGACCGACAGCACGCAGGCCAGACCTTCGCGCATGTCGTCGCCGGAGATATCGACCTTGGCCTTCTTGGCGATTTCGTGCTCTTCGATGTACTTGTTGATCACCCGCGTCATCGCCGCACGCAGGCCGGTCATGTGCGTCCCGCCGTCCGACTGCGGAATATTGTTGGTGAAGCACAGCACCTGCTCGGCGTAGCTGTCGTTCCACTGCATCGCGACTTCAACGGAAATCACGCCGTTCGGAATGACCGACTCGCCGGACGAACAGAAAATGTTCGGATGCAGCACCGATTTCGCGCGGTTGATGTACTCGACGAAGCCCTTGACGCCGCCGAGGAAGGCAAAATCCTCTTCCTTGCCGGTGCGCTGGTCGAAAAGACGGATCTTCACGCCGTTGTTCAGGAAAGACAGTTCGCGCAGACGCTTGGCGATGATCTCGTAGTGGAATTCGATGTGGCCGAAAATCTCCTCGTCGGCCATGAAATGCACTTCGGTGCCGCGCTTCTCGGTGTCGCCGACCACCTTCAGCGGCGAAACCTCGACGCCGTTCTGGACTTCGATCAGGCGATCGACGGTATGACCGCGATTGAATTCGAGCAGGTATTTCTTGCCGCCGCGCCGGATCGTCAGGCGCAGCCACTTCGACAGCGCATTGACGCAGGAAACACCGACGCCGTGCAGGCCGCCGGAAACCTTGTACGAGTTCTGGTTGAACTTGCCGCCGGCGTGCAGGACACACATGACAATTTCAGCAGCCGAACGCTTCGGCTCGTGCTTGTCGTCGAACTTGACGCCGGTCGGGATACCGCGTCCGTTGTCGGTCACGGAAATCGAATTGTCGGCATGGATCGTGATCACGATGTCGTCGCAATGACCGGCCAGCGCTTCGTCGATCGCGTTATCGACGACCTCGAAAACCATGTGGTGCAGGCCGGTGCCGTCGGAGGTGTCGCCGATGTACATCCCCGGACGCTTACGCACGGCCTCCAGCCCTTCAAGCTGCTGGATGCTCGACTCGTCGTAATCGGACAGGTTGTTCTGATCAATCATGCTTTTTTCCAATTCCTGTTTCACGTGGAACGTCTCTAGCGCTTCGTGCTCTACGGCCGGTTTAAATGCGCATCGGCATCACGACATACTTGAACCGGTCGTTGCCCGGAATCGTCAGCAACGCGCTCGAGTTGGCGTCGTTGAAAACCCATTCAACGCCTTCGGCCGAGGTGTTGTTCAGCACGTCGAGCAGATAGCTGACGTTGAATCCGACATCGAGCGGATCGCCGTTGTAATCGACTTCGATTTCTTCCTGCGCTTCTTCCTGCTCGGCGTTGGCGGCCATGATCTTCAGGCTGCCGGGCGAGAGCACCAGACGAACGCCGCGGAACTTCTCGTTGGTCAGGATCGCCGCGCGCACCATCGACTGGAGCAGGGCGGCGCGATTGAGCGCAACGACATTCTTCAGGGTCGCCGGAATCACCCGCTCGTAATCGGGGAACTTGCCGTCGATCAGCTTGGAGACCAGGTTGATGTGACCAAACTGGAAGCGGATCTGGTTGGACGCCATTTCAATCGACAAGGGCTCGTCGCTGTCAGAGAGCAGCCGATTCAGTTCGAGCACCGTCTTGCGCGGCAAGATCAGTTCCTGACGCGCCGCGCCCTCGACGCGCAAGGCCTCGGGAGCGTCGATCAGCGGCATGCTGGCGTAGGCCAGGCGATGGCCATCGGTCGCCACCGCTCGCAACTCGCTGCCATCGACCAGCAGCAGCAGACCGTTCAGATAGTAGCGGACATCCTGCGCCGCCATCGAGAACTGGGTCTGCGCCAGCAACTGGCGAAACTGCTTCTGTGTCACGGTGAAGCGCTTCGCCTCGCCGTCGGTCAGCGCCATCCGCGGAAAATCTTCGGACGGCAGCGTCTGCAAACTGAAACGGCTCTTCCCGGAGCGCACCTGCAGGCGCTTGTCCTCGAGAATCAGGCTGACTTCGGCGCTTTCCGGCAGTGAGCGCAGGATGTCCTGCAGCTTGCGCGCACCGACCGTCACCGCGCCATCGCCGTCGCCGCCCGGACCGTTGGTCGAGGTGGTGATCTGGATTTCGATATCGGTCGCGAGCAGCGTCAGCCGGTCGCCCTTTTTTTCGAGCAGCACATTCGACAGGATCGGCAGCGTATGACGCTTTTCGACGATACCGGAAACGGACTGCAAAGGCGCCAGAAGCGTATCGCGCTGGGTTTTAATAAGAATCATGTCAATCAATCCTGTAAAGATAATCGCAAAGGCGACTCTGTGGATATCTCTAGTTTTCCAATGTTTTCCGTGTGTTCAAACCACGATTCGATGCTGAAAAAACCTGCTGCGGACTGCCTTACCACCTCTTTGTCACCGATCAGCCCTTCAGGACCTGCAACAGCACATGCAGATCGTGATTGAGCTCGTTATCCTTGGCGCGCAGCGCCTCGATCGTCCGCACCGCGTGCAGCACGGTCGTATGGTCGCGCCCGCCGAAAGCATCGCCGATCGACGGATAGCTCTGCGACGTCAGATTCTTGGCCAGCCACATGGCGGCCTGACGCGGCCGGGCGATCACCCGCGTGCGCTTCTTCGAGAACAGATCGGCAACCTTGATCTTGAAATAGTCGGCGACCGTCTTCTGGATGTTCTCGACGGTAATCTGCCGATTGACCGCGCCGATCAGGTCCTTCAGCGCCTCCTTGGCCAGATCGAGTGCGATCTGCCGGCCATGGAAGGACGAGTAGGCGAGCACCTTCTTCAAGGCGCCTTCGAGTTCGCGAACGTTCGAGCGCAGGTGCTTGGCAATATAGAAAGCCACTTCGTCGTCGAGCGCGACGCCCTCGGCTTCGGCCTTCTTTTTCAGGATGGCGACGCGCATTTCGATTTCGGGCGGCTCGATCTGCACCGTCAACCCCCAGTCGAAACGTGTGATCAGGCGATCCTCAAGGCCGGAAATGTCCTTCGGATAGGTATCGCAACTGATCACAATCTGCTTCTTGGCCTCGATCAGCGCGTTGAAGACGTAGAAAAACTCTTCCTGCGTGCGGTTCTTGCCGTTGAAGAACTGCACGTCGTCGAGCAGCAGCACGTCGAGCGAGCGGTAATAGCGCTTGAAGACATCGAAAGATTTCTGCTGATAGGCGCGCACCACGTCCGAGTAGTAATCCTCGGCGTGTACGTAGCGCACGACCTTGTCCGGATTCTGCTCAAGGATATGGTTGCCGATCGCGTGAACCAGGTGGGTCTTGCCAAGCCCCGCCGCACCGTAGATGAACAGCGGGTTGTAGGCGGAACCGCCGGGGTTGATGGCGACCTGCGTCGACGCCGCACGCGCCAGATCGTTGGCCTTGCCGACGATCAGATTGTCAAAGGTAAAGCCGGGGATCAACCGCGTCTTCTCGTAACTGGAACGGGTCTTCACGCCTCCAGGCGCCGCAGACAGCGCCGGCTGCGGTGCACTCGATGCGGCAGCCGGCGGCCTCGCTGCAGGCGCAGCGGTGTTACCGCTATTCACCACCTTGCGCTCGCCAAGCATCAGTTCGATGCTGACCGGCGCGGCAAAAAAAGTCTTGCCCAAGTCTTCGATACGGCTCAGATAGCGCTCCTTCACCCATTTGAGGATGAAGCTGTTCGGCGCCATCAGGCGCAGACCGTTGGCGATGTCGTCCTCGCCTTCGAGGCGGAGCGGACGTATCCAGGTATTGAATTGCTGAGCGGGCAGTTCTTGTTCAAACTGGCTCAGGCACGAATTCCAGAAACTACTCATCAAAGGTAAATCGAAAAGATCCTGTGTTGGTGAAGCGGCAACGCACCCGGCGCACGGCCTCTGCTGCCGAAACGGCAGAAAGTACAACGGGTACATTGGGATATTGACTGGACACGGCAAAGCTCTTTTTGATTGTTTTATATGGCTTTTGTCATGACCGCGGCAGTCCGGCAAGGGCCAGATTTTAACCTGTTAGCAAAGAGTTATCCACAGGATCGGAAAAAATATAGACTTGACAAGCACAACCTTCCCGCTGTCTAATTCCGCGTTTACTTCGCACTGACTTCAAGGGTTTAATCATGAAACGCACTTATCAACCATCCGTGATTCGCCGCAAGCGCACCCATGGCTTCCTCGTCCGTATGGGCACCCGTGGTGGTCGTGCTGTGATTCGCGCCCGCCGCGCCAAGGGTCGTCACCGTTTGGCGGTTTGAACGCCACACCGCCTGCTGGTGAACGCGAAGTCTCGGCAAACGCGTTTCCCAGGCAATACCGCCTGACCAAAACGGATGAATTTTCATCCGTTTTTGGTTTCAGGCGAGCATTAAAAAGTCCCCATTTCCTGTTACATTACCGGCTTCGGACGGCAGAGGAAGCGGCGGGTGCTCGTCTGGGACTGGTGATTGCGAAGCGACTGCTGCGCCGCTCGGTGGATCGAAACCTGGTACGGCGACTGGCGCGTGAAAACTTCCGCCTGCTGCGCTGTCGCCTCCCTTCCCGCGATTTCATACTGCGCCTTGCCGTCAAGCCGAAACCGCTTGACCGACGGGTTCTGAGCGACGAAATACGGAACCTGCTGGGAAAATTGGCCTCACCTGAACTGACCTGAACTGACCTCACCTGAACTGACCTCACCTGAACGATGAGCTGATGAAACCGTTGCTGCTGGCACTGATCCGCATCTATCAATACGCGATCAGCCCGTTACTTGGGCGCCGCTGCCGCTTTTTCCCGAGCTGTTCGGAATACACTGCCGAGGCACTGCAGAAGCACGGCGCGCTCAAGGGCGCGCGTCTCGGCCTGAAACGCATCTCCCGCTGCCACCCATGGAATCCGGGTGGCTTTGACCCCGTACCCTGAAAATTTTGCATAGGCCGTTCATGGACAACCGACGCCTGATCCTGCTGCTCGTATTCACCTTTTCGCTGGTCATGCTCTGGGACGCCTGGCAAAGGTACAACCTGCCGCCCGTCGCGCCAGCGGCGGCGACCGCTCCGCAAAGCGGCGGTGCCGCGCCACTGCCCTCGGCCAGCCTGCAAACGGCCGTTGCCGGCATGGCAGCGGCTGCCCCGGTGGCCACCAAGGGTGAAAAGATCAGCCTGAAGACCGACCTCTTCAGCGTCGACATCTCGACGCTGGGCGGCAGCATCGTTCATCTGGGTCTCAACAACTACAAGGCCATCGAAGAAAAGGGCGAAAACCTCTCGCTCTTCGAAGCCAAGCACCAGTATGTCGCGCAAAGCGGTCTGATCGGCGACGGCCTGCCGACCCACAAAACGGTCTTCAGCGCGGTTCCGGGTCCCCGTGAAATGGCCGAAAACGCCAAGACGCTGCAGCTGCGCCTCGAAACGCAGACAGCCGATGGCGTCAAGGTCGCGAAGATCTACACCTTCACGCGCGGCAGCTATCTGATCGACGTCGCCTACGAGATCGCCAACGGCAGCCAGAAGGAACTCGCCCCGCACGCCTACTTCCAGCTGCAGCGCGACGACAAGGCGCCGGCCGGTGAAAGCAAGATGGTCAGCACCTTTACCGGTCCGGCCGTCTATACCGAACAGGAAAAATACCAGAAGATCGATTTTGCCGATCTGGCCAAAGGCAAGGCCAAGTTCGCCACCAAGGCCGACAACGGCTGGCTGGCCATGGTCCAGCACTATTTCGTCACGGCCTGGCTGCCGCCTGCCAAGACGCCGCGCGAGTTCTACATGAACAAGGTCGAGGGAGCCAGCGAAGCGGCCTTCAACGCAGGCGTGATCGTCCCGGTCGCGCCTGCCGCAGCGGGCACCAAGACCACGCTGTCGATGCCGCTCTATGCCGGCCCGCAGATCCAGTCGGTACTGGAAAATCTCGCCAAACCGGTGGCCGAAGGCGGAATCGACGCCCAGGGCCTGCCGCTGGTCGTCGATTACGGCTGGCTGACGATTGTCGCCGCACCGATCTTCTGGTGTCTCGACGCGATCCACAAGATCGTCGGCAACTGGGGCTGGGCGATTGTCCTGCTCACGATCGGCATCAAGGCGATTTTCTACCCGCTGTCAGCCGCCAGCTACAAGTCGATGGCCAAGATGCGCACGGTCACGCCGCGCCTCGTCGCCCTGAAGGAACGCCACGGTGCCGACCGCGCCAAGCTCAACCAGGAAATGATGGAGCTCTACAAGCGCGAGAAGATCAATCCGCTCGGCGGCTGCCTGCCGATCCTCGTCCAGATTCCGGTCTTCATCGCCCTCTACTGGGCGCTGCTTGGCGCGGTTGAAATGCGCGATGCGCCGTGGATCCTGTGGATCAACGACCTCTCGTCGTCCGACCCGTTCTACGTCCTGCCGGTCGTCATGGTCATCACCATGCTGATCCAGACCAAGCTCAACCCGACGCCACCCGATCCGATCCAGGCCAAGGTGATGATGGCCATGCCCTTCATCTTCGGCGGCATGTTCTTCTTCTTCCCGGCCGGTCTGGTGCTCTACTGGGTGGTCAACAACACCCTGTCGATTGCCCAGCAATGGCACATCACACGGACGATCGAGGGTGCAGGAAAAGCCGCCAACGACGCCAAGGCCTGACCC
>JBAQRB010000299.1:0-2327 GCA_049295655.1 Rhodocyclaceae bacterium | reverse complement strand
GGCTGCGGCCAATGCGCGCATCGGCGTCGCGGTCGCGGAGTACTACCCCAAGTTCTCGCTCGCCGCGCTGCTCGGCAGCGCCACCGCAATCGCCAGCGGCAACCTCTTCACCGGCGCCGCCAGCCAGGCCCAGGGCGTCCTCGGACTGCGCTGGCGGCTGTTCGACTTCGGCCGCGTCGACGCGCAGATCGCCGCCGCCCGTGGCCAGGAGGCCGAAGCCCTGGCGGCCTGGCGGCTGGCCGTGCTGCGGGCGACCGAGGATGTCGAGAACGCCTTTTCCGCCCTGGTCAAACGCGAGGCGCAGGTCGGCATCCTGACACGGGGCGAGTCGTCGCTTGCCCGTGCGCGCGAGAACTCGTTTGCCGCCTACCAGGGCGGCGTCGTCAGCCTGATCGAGGTGCTCGATGCCGACAGCAAGCTGCTGCAGGCGCGCGATGCGAAGGCACAGGCGCAAACGGAGGCAGGCCGCGCCGCCATTGCCTCCTTCCGGGCCCTGGGAGGCGGATGGGATACCCGGGATGCAAACAGCAAGCGCCTTTACAGCGACCTTTCCACCACCAAGCACAGGTAAACAAAATGACCACAACAGACCATTCATGGGTACTCATTACGGGCGCCTCGAGCGGCTTCGGCGAGGAGTTCGCCCGCCAATATGCCGAGCAAGGCCACTCGCTGGTCCTGGTGGCGCGCCGGCTGGACCGGCTGCAAGCACTCGCCGAGACACTACGCCGGCAGTACCGAATCGACGTCGCGGTGGAACAGGTCGATCTCTCGGACATTGCAGCTGTCGTCCAACTGCATCGGCGTCTAAGCGAGAAAGGCATTGCGGTCGACATCCTGATCAACAACGCTGGCCATGGGCTGCAAGGCCCGTTCGTGGATAGCCAGCTGGACGCAGCGCTGACGATGGTGCAGCTGGATGTGGTGAGCCTGACCGCAGTCACCCACGTTTTTGCCCAAGACATGAGGGTGCGAGGACGCGGGAAGATCCTGCTGGTGGCCAGCCTGCTCGCCTACCAGGGCGTCCAGAACTTCGCCATCTATGCCGCTGCCAAGGCCTACGTGTTGCGCCTGGGTGAAGCGCTTCATCGCGAACTCAAGCGCGATGGCGTCACGGTGACAACACTTTGTCCCGGCATGTCGGATACCGGTTTCGCCGCCGCAGCGCAGCAGAAGCTCACGCCCGCATTAAAGCTGTTGATGATGCAGCCGGCCCCCGTCGTGCGCGCCGGTATCCGCGCCTTGCAGGCCGGACGCATCAGCGTCGTGCCGGGTTGGGCGAACAAAGCCTTCGTGATCCTTACGTGGGCGACGCCACGCTGGCTGCACCAGGTTTTTTTGTCGCGCGCGATGAACGGATGAGCCACCGTGCCCGATCAAGTGTTACGGCGAGCGACGGCACCATAGCAGCCGCGTTCAGCGCGTCTCGTGGCTGCCATCGCTTGTCGAAGCTCACTACATCAAGGATGTTGATTTCATGACCGCACAAACCGACGCGATGAATCCCGACGAAACGCTTGCCCGCTGGCGGGCCGAGGAAGCGGCCGTGCGCGCCCGCCTCCAGACGGCTCCCGGCCTGGCCTCACCCGCCCAGATCGCCGGGCGCAGCGGATTGCAGATATTCCAGGCGCTCCTCGCCGGCGAGATCCCGCCCCCGCCGATGGCAGTCACGCTCGACTTCACCCTGCTTCGCGTCGAGCCCGGATTCGCTGTATTCCAGGGACAGCCAGACTTCAGCCACTACAACCCGATGGGCACGGTACACGGCGGCTGGTTCGCAACCGTGCTCGACAGCGCCATGGGATGCGCCGTGCATTCCACACTGCCGGCCGGCAAGGCCTACACCACCCTGGAACTGAAGCTCAACCTCGTGCGCGCACTCACCGCCGCAGTGCCGCTGGTACGCGCCGAAGGCCGGTTGGTCCACGGCGGCCGTCAGGTGGCGACCGCGGAAGGCCGGCTTGTCGGACCGGATGGCAAACTCTATGCTCACGCGAGTACTACTTGCCTGGTCTTCGACCAGGCTTCATAGGCTGCCTGCTCAGCGTTCAGAAAAAATCTGCGCCAGCATCGCCTTGACCGACGAGGGGTCGAAGGGCTTGTCGAATATCCCGGAAACGCCGGCCTGCTCGACTGCCGCCAGACGGCCGCTGTCCTGCTCGCTGGTGACCATCAGGATCGGTACGTCCTGCTGCCAGTCGGAAGCGCGGATGTGCTCGATGAGGTCGCGGCCGTTCATTTCCGGCATGTGGTAGTCGGTGATGATCAGGTCGACGTGCTGGTTTTCGAGCACCATCAGCGCGTCGGTGCCGCAGTTCGCCTCGTAG
>JBAQRB010000298.1:0-13390 GCA_049295655.1 Rhodocyclaceae bacterium | reverse complement strand
GATCCGCAGTCGCGCCTGATCAACGAGCGCGCGCACGCCAACATCCAGAAGGACGGCACCTACTCGGTGGTGCCGCAGATCCTCGGCGGCGTGACGAGCGCCGACCAGTTGCGGCGCATCGCCGACGTCGCCGACAAGTACCAGGTGCCGACGATCAAGGTCACCGGCGGTCAGCGCATCGACCTGCTCGGCGTCAAGAAGGAAGACCTGCCGAAGATGTGGGCCGACCTCGGCATGCCTTCGGGGCACGCCTACGGCAAGTCGATCCGCACGGTGAAGACCTGTGTCGGTTCCGAGCACTGCCGCTTCGGCACGCAGCTGGCCATGGGCATGGGCATCAAGCTCGAGAAGATGCTGTTCGGCATGTGGTCGCCGCACAAGGTCAAGCTCGCCGTTTCGGGTTGCCCGCGCAACTGTGCCGAATCGGGAATCAAGGACGTCGGCGTGATCGGCGTCGATTCCGGCTACGAACTCTACGTCGGCGGCAACGGAGGCATCAAGACCGAGGTCGCGCAGTTCCTGGTCAAGGTGAAGAACGACGACGAGGTGATGGAATACGCCGGCGCCTTCATCCAGCTCTACCGCGAAGAGGCTTATTACCTCGACCGCACCTGCCATTACCTCGAACGCGTCGGTCTCGACTACGTCAAGGGCAAGGTCGTCGAGGACGACGAGAATCGCAAGGCGCTCTACGCCCGCCTGCTCGACGCGCTGAAGGACGCCAAGGACCCGTGGGCCGAGCGCGTCGCCGGGGTCGAGAAGCAGGAATTCGAGATGCTCTCGGTTTGAATCGCGTAGGTCGGGTTAGGCCGCAGGCCGTCCCCCACGGGGATTTCCTACGGGGCATAACCCGACGTTCCGGAAGCGTCGGGTTACGCTATCGCTAACCCGACCTACTGATTAAAAGAATCGGAGGAATGAAAAATGGCTGAATGGAAAATGGTTTGCAAGGTCGAGGACATCCCGCAACTCGGCGCGCGCGTCGTCAAATCGGCGGACGGCGACATCGCGGTCTTTCGCACGTCGAGCGACGGCGTATTCGCGCTGCGCGACAAGTGCCCGCACAAGGGCGGGCCGCTCTCGCAGGGGCTGGTGCATGGCGAGCAGGTGACCTGCTCGCTGCACGGCTGGAAGCTGCGCCTCGATACCGGCGAAGCGGTTGCGCCGGACGTCGGCTGCGCGCGCCGCTACCCGACCAAGGTCGAGAGCGGCACGGTTTTCCTCGAAATCTGATCGGGATATCTCAATGGACAAGTCCTTCTGGCAGGCGGGGCACCGGCCGACGCTGCTCGCCGCCTTTCTCTACTTCGACCTGGCCTTCATGGTCTGGGTCATGCTCGGCCCGCTCGGCGTGCAGATCGCCACCGATCTCGGCCTGACGCACGCGCAGAAGGGCTTCATGGTCGCCACGCCGGTGCTCGCCGGGGCGCTGCTGCGCATCGTCATGGGCGTCGCCGTCGATCACCTGAAGCCGAAGCTGGCCGGCGCCATCGGCCAGGTGATCGTCATCGTCGCGCTGTTCGTCGCCTGGTACTTCGGCATCCACAGCTATGCGCAGACGCTGCTGCTCGGCGGCTTCCTCGGCGTCGCCGGCGCGGCCTTCGCCGTCGCGCTGCCGCTCGCCTCGCGCTGGTATCCGCCCGAGCACCAGGGAACGGCGCTCGGCATCGCCGGCGCCGGCAACTCGGGAACGGCGATCGCCGCGCTGGTTGCGCCGAGCCTGGCGATCGCCTTCGGCTGGGTGAACGTCTTCGGCCTCGCGCTGATCCCGCTGGTCCTCGTCTTCGTGTTCTACCTGATCGTTGCCAAGGACGCCCCCGAGTGCCCGCCGCCGAAATCCGCCGCCGAATACCTGAAGGTGCTGAAAGACAAGGATTCGTGGTGGTTCATGTTCTTCTACTCGGTCACCTTCGGCGGCTTCGTCGGCCTCGCCTCGTCGCTGACCATCTACTTCAACACCCAGTACGGGCTCGACGCCAAGACGGCCGGCTTCTTCACCGCCGCCTGCGTCTTCGCCGGCTCGCTGGTACGCCCGATCGGCGGCAACCTGGCCGACCGCATCGGCGGCATCAAGAGCCTGTCGGTGATGTACGTCGTCGCCGCGCTGTTTCTGGCCGTTGTCAGCTTCGACCTGCCGCAGGCCTGGATGGCGCTGGCCGCCTTCGTCTGCGCCATGCTGGCGCTGGGCATGGGCAACGGCGCGGTGTTCCAGCTCGTTCCGCAGCGTTTCCGCAAGGAAATCGGCGTGATGACCGGGCTCGTCGGCATGGCCGGCGGCGTCGGCGGCTTCTACCTCGCGTCGTCGCTCGGCTACGCCAAGCAGACGACCGGCAGCTATCAGATCGGCTTCCTGATCTTCGCCGCGCTGGCGCTGCTCGCGCTGGCCGGGCTGACCGGCGTGAAGAAGCGCTGGCGTACGACCTGGGGCGCGTCGCACCTGACGGCGGCGAGAATCTGAGCGGCCCCGGATCGGTCGCTCGGGAATCGAGCGCGGCGCGTCGATACGCGCCGCGCTTTTGTTTTTTTTACGAATATACGACGATGTTATAATGACAAACGGCGTTGCGCTTCGCTGTTGCAATCCGCCGTGTCGGGAAAGCGCGCCATTTTTATAAAAAAATAAAGGGGGTGTCCATGTCGAAATTTTCTCTGAAGCAAGTATTCGTTATTTTCCTGGCGGGCTTCGCTTTCCTGATTCTGTCGGCCGTCAGCGTTTCGCAATCGACTTTCGATCGGGTGCGCATCGGCGGCGACAAATATGCCGATATCGTGCGCAGCAAGGATCTGATCGCCGACGTCCTGCCGCCGCCGGAATATCTGATCGAATCCTATCTGGTGGCTCTCGAACTCCGCGAAGCCAAGGATGCCAAGCTGCAAGGCGAGTTGCGCGAGCGCTTTGCAGCGCTTGAGAAGGAGTATCAGGTTCGCCATGATTTCTGGGAGAAAGAGCCGATTTCTGGGAAACTTCGCGACGCCCTGCTGCAGGGCTCGCACCAGGCAGCGCAGGCCTTCTATCGGACGGCGCACCTGAAATTTCTCCCCGCGCTGGCGGCCAATGACGCGGCGGCGACCGGCGAGGCGCTCAAGGAGCTGCGTCAGCACTACGGCATGCATCGCGATGCGATCGACGAGGTCGTCAAGCTGGCGACCGAGCTCAACCAGCGCGAGGAGGCCGATGCCACGGCAATGGTCGCCAAGGCGAACGGGACGATGCTCCTGTTTTTCGGTGTCTCTTTCTTGCTGGGCGGCGGCGCCCTGTTTGTCGTCGGCAGGAATTTATTCGGCCAGCTCGGCGGCGAGCCGCGCACCGTTCTGAGCGCTGTCCAGCGTTTCGCCGCCGGCGACCTGGCCACCGAAATTCCCGGGACGCCGCCGGCAAACAGCGTGCTGCACGCCGTCGCCCAGATGCGGCATTCGCTGAATGCGCTGTTTTCGGAAATCGTGCTTTGTGCCGAGGCGTTGGCGAACGCCGCGCCTGCGTTGGCCGATGGCGCCCGGCTGGCGGCACGGGATTCGTGGCGACAGTCGGAAGGCGCTGCGACCATGGCGGCCGCCGTCGAGCAGTTGACCGTCAGCATCGCTTCGGCGGCCGCGCAAGCCCAGCTCGCCGAACAGGAGGCCAAGCGAAGTGGCGGCTTGGCCGACGAGGGCGCCGTCGAGGTTCGACACACCGTTTCCGGCATGCAAAAAATCGCCGACACCGTGCGTCAGACTGCGATACACGTCGATGCGCTGGGGCTGCAGTCGGGCGAGATCGCTGCAATCATCCAGACCATCCGGGAAATTGCCGATCAGACCAACCTGCTCGCGCTGAATGCCGCCATCGAGGCGGCACGCGCCGGCGAGTCCGGTCGGGGCTTCGCCGTGGTCGCCGACGAGGTGCGCAAACTCGCCGAGCGGACGGCGCAATCGACCCAGCAGATCCGGTCGGTGATCGACAGCATTCAGCGGGGCACCGAAATGGTGGCCGGGAGCATCGCTGGCGCCGTTCTCGAGGCGGACAAGGCGGCTGAGCAGAGCGCGCGCGCCGGCACCGCGATTGAAAACATCGATGCGACTTCGGGCGGCGTGGTGACCGCGATCCATGATATTGCGCTGGCCTTGTCGGAGCAGGATTCCGCCGGGGCGTTGATTGGCCGGAATGTCGCCGAAACCGCCGCGCACGCGGAGAGCAGCGCCGGCGCCGCGGCGGCGAATGCTTCGGCGGCCGAACGGTTGAACGCGCTTTCCGACCGCATGAAAGCTGCCGTCGGTCGTTTCCGCTTTGCTTGATGCTTTCCGGGGGCGCTCTGCCGGCGGTGCCGGTAGAGCGCCCTGTCGAGGCCGACACCGTTTTTTGTTCTCGCCGCGCGCAGCCAGCGCAAGGCCGGTTTTTCGGGGCCGTGAGTGTGCCGGGTGCTTTTCCGCCATCGCGGCAAGCCGCACCCCAAGGGTACTTTGGCCCGAGGCCAGGCTACGCGCCCTGCGGGGCGCGCCAACTGGCGTTCTACATCTGGCGAAAGCCGGAGAGCCATTAAATACGCCAGTCTTCATGAGTTGTCCGCGTAGATCGCCATCTGCTGCGGGCTGCAGCCCGATGCCATGTTTCACAGGAGACTGGGTGAATATGAACTCACGACGATCGCTGTCCATTTTTTCGAGCCTTCAACCATGCCGCTAGAAGTTGCCGTCGGTCATTCCTCGCTGACCGGTCCGCGTGAGCGGAACGAGGACTTTTGCGGCGTCGTCACGCCGATCGGCGGCGATCTCGAGAACAAGGGCGTTCTGGCCGCGCTCGCCGATGGGATCGGCGGCCATCGCGGCGGGCGCGAGGCGGCGGAATACACCGTGCGCGGCTTGCTCTCCGACTACTACGCGACGCCCGATACCTGGGCCGTGCCGCGTGCGCTCGACAAGGTGCTGAGCGCGCTCAACCGCTGGGTGATTGCGCAGGCGGCACGCGACGCCGAGCTGTCCGGCATGGCGACGACGCTCACCGCGCTGGTCCTGCGCGGCAACCGCTACGTCTGCGCGCACGCCGGCGATTCGCGTCTCTACCTGCTGCGCGGCGGCGCGCTGTCGCGTCTGACGGTCGATCACCTGTGGGATCACCCGGAGCTGAAGAACGTGCTGGCGCGGGCGGTCGGGCTCGATGCGCATCTGCTGCTCGACTTTGGCGACGGCGAGCTGGCGGTCGGCGACCGCTTTCTGCTCGTCTCCGACGGCGTCTGGGGGGCCTTGCCCGACGGCCGGCTGGCCGAACTCCTGCTCGCGCAGCCCGACCCGCAGCATGCGGCGGCGGCATTGACCAGCCTCTCGCTGGCGCAGGGCGGGCAGGACAACGCCAGCGCCGTCATCGTCGATGTGCTGGCGCTGCCGCCGGCCAACCGCCGCGACAGCCTGGCGCAGGGCGCCCGCTTGCCGCTGCCGCCGCGCTTCAAGGTCGGCCAGGAAATCGACGGTCTGGCGATCGACGAGGTGCTGCACGATTCGCGCGAAACCCTGCTTTATCGGGTGCGCGACGTGCGAAGCGGCCAGCGCATGGTGCTCAAGACGCTGGTTCCCGAACTCGACGGCGACGCCGAGGCGGCGACCGCCTTGCTGCTCGAGGAGTGGCGGGCGCGGCGCGTCGTCTCGCCGTTCTTTGCGCAGATCGTTCCGGCCGAACAGCGCAGCTGCCTGTATTTCCTGATGAGCTGGCACGAGGGCGCCAGCCTGCAGAAGATGCTCGACGCCGGCCAGCACTTCACGGTAGCCGACGCCGTGCAGCACGGCATCCGCCTGATGAAGGGACTCGCCGCGCTGCACCGGCTCGACATCGCGCATCGCGACGTCAAGCCCGACAATCTGCACCTGGGCATCGACGGCCGCCTGCGCATTCTCGATCTGGGCGTTGCGCAAAGCCCCGGCGAAGCCGCCCCGGCGGGCGGCAATCCCGGAACGCCGAGCTACATGGCACCCGAGCTGCTTTCCGGCGTGCCGGCCGGCACCGCGCACGATCTGTATTCGGCGGGCGTCACGCTCTATCACCTGCTGACGCGCAAGTATCCCTACGGCGAGATCGAGCCCTTCCAGCACCCGAAGTACGGCGATCCGATCCCGGCCACGCGCTGGCGCCCGGAAATCCCCGAGTGGCTCGACAATTTGCTGCAGAAGGCCGTGGCGCGCGACCCGAAGCAGCGTTTCGAGACGGCCGAAGAATTCCTGCTGGCGCTCGAGCGCGGTGCTTCGCGTCCGCTCGGCCGCCTGAACTCGACGCCGTTGCTGGCGCGCAATCCGCTGCTTGCCTGGCAGCTGTTCGCTGCGGCTTCCCTGCTGCTCAATCTGCTGCTCATCGCGTTGCTCTGGGGGCGCTGAGGAATCGGGAATCCGGCCGCCGTTGCCGTGCGCCGAGGCGCCGCGCTGCGGTATCCTGTGGCCTGCGTCTCGTGCGCGAACCTGAACCTACGGGAGTTTTGAATTGACCTCTGCGACCGCTCTCATTCTTTTTGCCCACGGTGCCCGCGACCCGGAGTGGGCTGCGCCGCTACGCCGCGTGCAGGCGGCAATCACGGCCAGCGCACCGGAGCGGCGGGTTGACCTGGCCTTCCTCGAATTCATGACGCCGACCCTGCCGGAGTGTGTGGCCGCCCTTGCCGGGGCTGGCGTGACGAGCGTGGTGGTGGTGCCGATGTTCATTGCGCAGGGCGGGCATCTGAAGCGCGATTTGCCGGCACTGCTCGATACCTTGCGGGAGCAGTACCCAGGGCTGGCCTTGGTGCTGGCGCCGGCGATCGGTGAGTCGGCCGGCGTGATCGCGGCGATGGCGCAGGCCGCATTGTCGGCGGCCGATTGAGTTTTCCGGCTTGCCGGAAAGGGCCTGGAAAAGGGTAAGGAAAAGGGCAAAGAACAAGGCGGGTCGTTCCCGCGCCCGCCTTGTCGTGTCGCGGTGCGCCTCAGGAGGCGCTGTTCGCAATCGGGTGGGTCGCTTGCAGGTGCTGATAGGTCAGCGCCAAGTGACCCGCGTGCTCGGTTTTTCCGTGTTCGATGGCGTTGTTGAAGTCATCGAGAAGCATGGTGTGCAGTTGTATGACGCCGATCGGCGTTTTGAGCAACTCGCAGCCCAACTCCGCAGCGCAGATGATCGGAATGTGTTCGTGTTCGGCAATGGCCTCGATTTCATCATTATCGAGATCGCTAAAGTCCAGGCAGTCTTCCAAACAGAGCATGGCAGTCTCCAGTCACGATTGATTGTTCGATCCCGGCGGGCGCAGGGTGCGCGTGCCGGTGCTGGCATATTCTTGTTCTGTTCTCGCCTTTGTTGCTTGGAAAAACAGGGGCTTGTAAGTGGGAGAGCTTCTCTAGGCTAGATCACTCATCCCATTTTTCAAGTAGTCATTTCGAACTATTTTCAGATCATCAAATCGTCGACTGACGGACTGGCCTGCTTGAGCCGTGCAACGGTCGGCAGCAGATTGAGGCCGCTTTCCTGCTTGAGCTGTTCGGCACGTAGGCGCAGTTCGGCGAACGCGGCATTGACGGGTTCGCCTGCCGTGGCGAAGGCGATGGCATTGCCGCTGTCGCACGCGGGAAAAACCAGCGAGCGGCCGTCGAAGGCCTGTCCGATGCGGGCGGTACTGGCCTGAAATCCCCGGCTGCGGCCGAGCAGATTGACCGCCAGCAAGCCGTTGTCGCTCAGCCGCGCCCGGCAGGCCTGGTAAAAGGGCAGGGTGTCGAGGACGCCGGCGCGGGCGTTCTTGTCGAAACCGTCGACGAGGATGCTGTCGTAGCGGCTGCCTTCCTTGAGCATGTAGTCGGCGCCGTCGCCGATGATGACGCGCAGCCGCTTCGGGTCGTCGGGCAGCTTGAAGTGCAGGCGTGCGACGACTTCGACCTGCGGGTTGATTTCGACGACCGTGATCCTGGTGTCGGGCAACTGGTGATAGATGAACTTGGCCAGCGACCCCGCGCCCAGCCCGATCAGCAGGGCGCTGCGCGGCCAGGGGCGCTCGCGCAGCAGCAGTCCGGCCATCATCTCGCGCGTGTAGTCGAGTTCCAGCGCGTTCGGGCGGCGTACGCGCATGGCGCCTTGCACCCAGTCGGAGTTGAAGTGCAGGCTGCGGACGCCGGCCTGTTCGCTGATTTCGATTGAATCCTGTGCCATGGCGTAATTCCTGAGCAGGTCTTGAAAATGCGGGCGAATAGTAGCGCGTGCCACCGCTTTGCGGGAGTTGAGTTCATTCCACGACTTCGCCGGGGCGCTGGCTTCGGTGTATCCTGTTGCGGTGCACAATCCGTTGTTCGGGCGGGGGCTGGGATTTTCCGCCCGCGCATCGAGCAAGGGCCTTTTTTCGTAACGACGTTGCCGCGCGACGGCTGGAATACCGATGGACTCAACGACTGCTTCGCCTCTCACGCCGTTTTCATCGCTGACGCCCGATTCGCTGCTCGGTGCGCTGGAGCGCATCGGCCTGCATCCGGACGGCCGCCTGCTCGCGCTGAACAGCTACGAGAACCGCGTCTATCAGGTGTTCATCGACGAGGGCGCGCCGCTCGTCGTCAAGTTCTATCGCTCGGGCCGCTGGTCGGATGCGGCGATTCTCGAGGAGCACGCCTTCGTCGCCGAACTGCTCGAACGCGAGCTGCCCGTCGTCGCGCCACTCGCAATCGGCGGACGCACGCTGCACAAGAGCGACGACCTGCGGTTTGCCGTTTTTCCGCGCCAGAGCGGGCGGGCGCCGGAGTTCGACAGCGCGCAGATCCTCGAATGGATGGGGCGCTTCATCGGCCGCATTCACGCGGTCGGTGCGCTGCAGCCTTTCGTCGAGCGGCCTGCGCTCGATGTCCAGACTTTTGGCGAAGCGCCGCGCGATTTTCTCTTCGGCAATGATTTTCTTCCCCCCGAACTGGCCGGTGTCTACTTCGGTGTCGTCGATCAGGCGCTCGACGGCGTGCGGCGTTGCTTCGATCGCGCCGGGTCGTTTGCGACGCTGCGCCTGCATGGCGACTGCCACATCGGCAATGTGTTATGGACCGAGGGCGAGCAGCGCGGCCCGCACTTCGTCGATTTCGACGATGCCCGCATGGGGCCGGCCGTTCAGGATCTGTGGATGCTGCTTTCCGGCGAGCGTGCCGATCAGGTTCGCCAGCTGGCCGACGTGCTGGCCGGCTATGAGGATTTCTTCGAATTCGATTCGCGCGAACTGCACCTCGTCGAAGCGCTGCGCACGCTGCGCCTGATTCATTACGCCGGCTGGCTGGCGCGGCGCTGGGACGATCCTGCCTTTCCGATCGCTTTCCCGTGGTTCAACACGCAGCGCTACTGGCAAGACCGCATTCTCGAATTGCGCGAGCAGATCGCGCTGATGGACGAAGCGCCGCTCTGGTCGGCCTGATCCGCCATTAACCGTTCGCAGAACGATTTGGGCGATGCTCGAAGAGTGGCGTATTTATTGCCTCTCCGGCCGATCCTCTTATGATCGGCAAGTTACCCCATCGCGCGGCAGGCAATGGGATCTTCGGACAAAGCGTTGCCGTGTCGGCGCGTCGCCAGCAAATAGTGTGAACGCGGTCGCAGTGCCGAAGTAGTATGGGCTCCAGAATCGGCTCGCACGATCAATCGGAGAATTCCCATGGACTATCTTGAGAAATTGTTCAGCAGCGAAGGCTTTATGCCGCACGGACACTGCTATCTGTGGACGCCGGAATTGCTGTGGTTGAACATCGCTGCCGATTCGATTATCGCGCTGGCCTATATGTCGATCCCGGTCACGCTCATTTACTTCATCCGGAAGCGCAAGGACCTGCCCTTCAACTGGATGTTCGGCGCCTTCGGAATATTCATCCTCGCCTGCGGCGCCACGCACTTGATGGACATCTGGACGATATGGAATCCCGCTTACTGGCTAGCCGGGTCCATCAAGGCCGTCACCGCGATGGCATCCATCGTCACCGCCGTTTTGCTCGTCAAACTCGTGCCGACGGCATTGCGCATTCCGAGTCAGGAACAACTCACCTCACTAAACAACGAGTTGACCATCGCCAACGCCGAGTTGCAGCAGGCCAACCGGCGCCTGGAAGAGGCGAACCACGCCAAGCGGGACTTCCTGGCCAATATGAGCCATGAGCTGCGCACGCCGCTCAACGCCGTTCTCGGCTACGCCCAGCTGCTCAAGCGCGAGCCCGGCATGAACGAACGGCAGGCGCACGGTCTGAACACCATCGAACAAAGCGGCCAGCATCTGCTGTCGCTGATCAGCGATCTGCTCGATCTGACCAAGATCGAAGCGGGCAAGCTCGAATTGCATCCCGATACGCTGCATCTCGCCACTTTCCTCGCGATCGTCGGCGACATCATCCGCGTCCGGGCCGAAGAGAAGGGACTGTCCTTCGTCCAGGTGCCGGCGCCTGAGCTGCCGGTGGTCATGGCCGACGCGCAGCGTCTACGCCAGATCCTGTTGAACCTGCTCGGCAACGCCGTCAAGTTCACCGACCACGGCCAGGTCAGCCTGCGCGTCGGCATTCTGCCCACAGCCGGCCATACGGCACGGCTGCGCTTCGAGGTGCAGGACAGCGGCGTCGGCATCGCGCCGGAACAACAGGGCATCATCTTCCAGCCCTTCGAGCAGGTCGGCGACACGCAGCGGCGTGCCGGTGGTACCGGTCTGGGCTTGTCGATCAGCCGCCGTCTGGTGCACCTGATGGGCGGCGAAATCCAGGTCGACAGCCGACCGGGCGGCGGTAGTCGCTTCTGGTTCGATCTGGAGTGGCCGATCGCCGCCGAGGATCTCGCGCTGGCCGCGCCTTCTGCAGTGAGCATTAACGGTTATCGAGGACCGCGCCGCAGCGTTCTCGTGGTCGACGATACGGATCCCAACCGCTCGTTGCTCGTCGATCTGTTGCGACCGCTGGGCTTCGCGGTGAGCGAGGCCTCCAATGGCCAGGAGGCGCTGCAGCAAGCGCAGGCGGCGGCACCGGACCTGGTGCTGACCGATCTGGCGATGCCGGTGATGGGCGGCGTCGAGCTCATCCGCCAGCTACGCCGGACGCCGGGCCTGGAGTCGCTGCCGATCATCGTCGTTTCGGCCAGCGCCAGCGACCAGGACCGCGCCGACAGCCGGATCGCCGGGGCCAATGCTTTCCTGCTCAAACCGATCGAGCACTCGGATCTGTTGCGCGAGATCGGCCTGGTGCTGGGGCTGGTCTGGATCACCGACGAGTCGGTAGCGAAGGTGTCTTCGTCTCCGGACAGTGCGCCCCTGGTGGCGCCGACCCGGGACGAGATGAAAATCCTGCACCAGCTGGCCTTGTCCGGCAATATGCGCGCGATCCGGGAACGCGCCACTTACCTTGCCGGTCTTGACGCGCAATACCGCGGCTTCGCGGGCAAAATCGAGCACCTGGCAAAGACCTACCAGTCGGTGGCCCTGCTCGGTTTCGTCGAGGAACACCTGAGCGAAGGGGTGGCCTCATGAAGGCGAGTGCCGAAAGCGAGGGGCAGACGATCCTGATCGTGGACGATGTCCCCGCCAACCTGAGCGTCATGGTCGACCACCTGGAAACACAGGGGTTTCAGGTCCTCGTCGCGCAGAATGGGGAAGAAGCGCTGCAGCGCAGCGAGTTCGCCAAGCCCGACCTGATCCTGCTCGACGTGATGATGCCGGGCATCGACGGCTTCGAAGTCTGCCGCCGACTGAAGCTGAATCCGGCGACGCAGTCGATCCCGGTGATCTTCATGACCGCCCTGACCGACACCGGCAGCACGGTCGCCGGTTTCGAGGCCGGGGCGGTCGATTACATCACCAAACCCTTCAAAATCGCCGAGGTGCTGGCGCGCGTCAACACCCATCTGGCGGCACAGGCGATGCAGCGGCAACTGGTGCGCCGCAACGCCGAATTGAGCGAACTCAACGCCAAGTTGTCGATGGCGCAGGCGCAACTGGTGCAGTCCGATAAACTCGCCTCGATCGGCCAGCTGGCGGCCGGCGTCGCCCATGAGATCAACAATCCGATCGGCTTCGTCTGTTCCAACGTCGCCACGCTCAAGGGTTATCTCGATGGTCTGTTCGAATTGCTCGCCGCCTACCAGGCGGCCGAATGCATGCTCAACTCGCCGCATCTGGCCGCCACGCTGCGCGGCTTGCGCGAACGCGTCGAACTTGAACTTCTGCGCGATGACATCCCGTGTCTGATGAGCGAAACGAAGGACGGCATCGTCCGGGTGCGCAAGATCGTCCAGGATTTGCGTGATTTTTCGCGCGTTGACAGCAACCACGACTGGCAATGGAGCAATCTGCACCAGGGAATAGACTCGACCCTGAACATCGTCGCCAGCGAAATCAAATACAAGGCCGACGTCGTCAAGGACTATGGACAGATCCCAGAGATCGAGTGCCTGCCCTCGCAACTGAACCAGGTGGTGATGAACCTGGCGATGAATGCGGCGCACGCGATCGGGCCGGAGCGCGGCAAGATCACCATCCGTACCGGCATGGAAGGGGCTGACGGCGGCCATGTCTGGATCGAGATCGCCGACACCGGCGCCGGCATCGCCACGGAAAATCTATCGCGCATCTTCGATCCTTTCTTCACCACCAAGCCCATTGGCAAGGGGACCGGACTCGGCTTGTCGCTCTCCTACGGCATCATCGAAAAGCATCAGGGCCGTATCGAAGTGCGCAGCGAAGTCGGTCATGGCACCACCTTCCGCATCGTTCTGCCCGTCCGGCAGAGCGCGCCCGATCACGCGCAAGATGGGGGTGAATAAAACACTCGACTCTCGGCTGCTGCTGAGCTGCCTTTCCGGTCCTTTCCCTCTGTTCAACAAGCAGCGCTGCTGGCAAGGTGCGCATTGGACAAGATCGCTTGCGCTGGCTTTGCGAGATCTGTATAATCTCCGCTTCTCGATTAACCCATTAGATTTTTTAGGGACGAACATTCATGGCCAACAGCGCACAAGCCCGCAAACGCGCCCGCCAAGCCGTTAAACAACGCGCTCACAACACCAGCCTGCGCTCCACCCTGCGCACGGCGATCAAGCGCGTTCAAAAGGCGATTGTCGCTGGCGACAAGGCTGCTGCTCAAAGCGTTTTTCAGGAATCGGTTTCGGTTCTTGATCGCATCACCGACAAGAAAATCATCCACAAGAACAAGGCTTCGCGCCATAAGAGCCGCCTGTCGGCCCAGATCAAGGCGCTTGCTGCCTGATTGTTTCTTGCCGGAAATGAAAACGGCGCCTTCGGGCGCCGTTTTTTATTGCCCGCTGTTTTTGTTTCGAATCAGGATTTCCGGCCTTTGCCGTCAATTGGGCAGACGCCCTCGATCACTTGCAGGTCGTTGTCCTGCGCGAAATTGAGCACGAAACGGTAGGCCATCGGTTCGACTTCGTAGAGGCGGCCGTCGACGAAAACGGCTTTTTCGCCGTTGTAATCGC
>JBAQRB010000297.1:0-11240 GCA_049295655.1 Rhodocyclaceae bacterium | reverse complement strand
AACCGCCTGCTGGATGGTTTCCGAACTGCTCAGCGAGACGCTTTGCGCATCGGACGAGACCGACAGCGCGCTGTTCACATGATCGGATATCTGCTCGATGCTGACGCTCATCTGCTCGACGGCGGCGGCCATGCTGGCGGCGGCATCGCTCTGTTCGGACGAGCCGTCGGCGACGCGGGCGGAAGCCGCCGTCAGCAGCGTGGCATCGGCGGCCACCAGACCGGCCGCTTCGCGCACCTCGTTGATCGTTTTCCCCAGCCGTTCGCTCATGCTCGCCTGTGCCTTCATCAAGGCGCCGATTTCGTCGTTCGAGCGAATCGTCGAGCGGGTCGTGAAGTCGCCTTCGGCCACCCGGTTGGCCTGATCGACGGCCTCCTGCAGCGGCGTGGCGACCCAGCGCTTGGAAAGGAGCCAGACAAGGCCGATGATGATCGGGATGAGCAGCAGGGTGACCAGCATCAGGCCGCGCCCGGCCTGTTTGCCTTCTGCGTTGAATTCTTCGAGGTAGCTGCCGGAAGCGATCAGCCAGTTCCACTCGGGGTAGTGGTTGAAGGCGACGATTTTTTCGCGCACTTCGGGATCGTCCGGGTTCTTCCACCAGTAATTCACGACGCCATCGCGCTGGGCGATCATTTCGCCGACGAAATCCTTGCCCTTGCTGTCCTTCGTGCCGAGCAGGACGGTGCCTTCCTTGGCCGGGTGGATCACCAACTGTCCCAGGTTCTTGCCCATGTCGAGCGCGTAGGGGTAGCCGGTGCTGCCGATTTTCATGGACAGCACTTTTTTCTTCAGCGCGGCGAGGCCTTCGGTGAAATCGGCACCGACGAAAAAAGCGCCGACCACCTTGTTGCCCTCATCCTTGATCGGGATGTAGTGCGTCATGAAGTCGCGCCCGAGCATCTTGGCCTTGCCGGTGTAGGGCTCGCCCTTGAGAAGTTTCGGAATCGCCGGATGGTCCGCGCCGAGCAGGGTGCCCGAGGCGCGTTCGCCCTTTTCGTTCTTCAGCGAGGTCGAGGTGCGCACGAAATCGTCGCCCTTGCGTGTCAGCACCGTCGCGGCAACGCCCGAGACACTGGTGAACTGGTCGGGAATCGTCGTATTCTGCGTGCTGATCGGGGTGCCTCCGTGCCTGAGGATGCCGCTGGCCTCATCGAGGCCGAAGCGCTCGGGGTAGTTGCTGGCAAAGAGCCGTCCCAGGCGCTGCTGGCTTTGCTGCAAGGCGCTGTTGTAGCTGTCGACCATGTCGATGATCATGCGGTTGTTGGCCTTGAGGCCATCGAGCGATTTCTGCTCGAGCTTGTCGGTCAGGTACTGCGACAGCGCGAACGAAGTGACCAGGAGGAGGGCGGCGATACAGCCGGCCAGCACCACGCTTAGCTTTAAGGCAACCGAAGTAGTTCGATCCGACATGGAAGCTCCCTGTTCTTTAGGATGGTGCAACGCGATGCATAACTCATAATTTTGTTCCTTTCGCGATGATGAGGGTTTGATGCAGATCAAAAATCTCCGGCCCGCGTGTTTGTCGGCGATAGTAGTGGCAGCACCAGTATTCCTCTGGTATAAGGGCTGCAACATTTCGTGTGTCGTTCATTGTCTAAATGGCGGTACAAGTTCTCGTCGTGAGCAGCCGGTTGCCGGCTGGCGGTTGACTGCTCACGGATCTGTATTCGCATCGGACGCCCATGCCCAGCAATAAACGTCGTCTCTGGATTGCCATCCTGGCGGTGGCCGGACTTTCCGGCCTCGGCTATCTCGCCTATGAGGTCAATCGCTCTCCCTCGGCGGTCGGCAAACCGGTCGTCCCGGCGGCCGGTGCGCCATTCGCGGCGCCTGCCTTGCCGGTCGAAACGGTGCGCGTTGCCGCCACTGATCTGGCGATCGACGCGACGGCGGTCGGTTCGTTGCGCTCGAACGAGTCGGTCGTGCTGCGTCCCGAGACGGCGGGCCGGATTTCGGCGATCAACTTCAAGGACGGCGCTGCGGTGAGCAAGGGCGCGCTGCTCGTCGGCCTCGACGCGGCGATGCAGCAGGCCGAGTTCGAGCAGGCGCGGGCCAATCTCGGTCTGGCGCAGGCCAACCAGCGGCGCAATCAGGATCTTTTCGAGAAAAAATTCATCAGCCAGCAGTCGCTCGACAACAGCGGCGCCGCGCTCAAGGTGCAGGCGGCGGCCGTCGCGCTGGCGCAGGCCAAGCTCGACAAGATGCGTATCAAGGCGCCGTTTGCCGGCGTCGTCGGCATCCGCAACGTCAGCGTCGGCGACTACGTCAAGGAAGGCCAGGAGCTGATCAACATTGAGGACATCGGCATGCTGAAGATCGATTTCCGCCTGCCCGAATCGTATCTTGGCCAGCTCAAGCCGGGGCAGGGCGTCGAAGTGAGCAGCGACGCGCTGCCCGGCCAGCGCTTTGCAGCCGTGCTCGACGCGATCAACCCGCTGATCGACACCAGCGGCCGCGCCATCTCCTGCCGCGCGCACCTGTCGAACGCCGACGGCAAGCTGCGCCCCGGCATGTTCGTTCGCGTGCGGCTGATCCTCGAGCGGCGCAGCAACGCGCTGCTGATCCCCGAGCAGGCGCTGATTCCCGACGCCAGGGCGCCCTACGTTTTCCGCGTCGTCGACGGCAAGGCGCTGCGCGCGCCGGTACGCACGGGAATCCGGCGCAACGCGCAGGTCGAGATCGTCGATGGCCTGCAGGCCGGCGACGAAATCGTCACCGCCGGCCAGTTGAAGCTGCGCGACGGCGCGCCGGTGCGCGCGCAGGCCGAAGCCAAATGAAGATTTCCGATCTGTGTATCCGTCGTCCGGTCTTCGCGACGGTGCTGTCGCTGGCCGTGATGCTGATCGGCCTCGTCTCCTACACCCGCCTGCCGGTTCGCGAGTACCCGAAGATCGACGAGCCGGTGGTCACCGTCGAGACGATTTATCGCGGCGCGTCGGCCGAGATCGTCGAATCGCAGATCACCAAGCCGCTCGAGGATTCGCTGGCCGGCATCGAGGGCGTCGACGTCATCACCTCGATCTCGCGGCAGGAAAACAGCCAGATTTCGGTACGCTTCAAGCTCGAACGCAACCCCGATTCGGCGGCTTCCGACGTGCGCGACCGCGTCTCGCGCGTGCGCAACAAGCTGCCGACCGACATCGACGAACCGGTGATCGCCAAGGTCGAGGCCGACGCCAACCCGATCATCTGGATCGCCTTTTCTTCCGACCAGCACTCGGCGCTCGAAGTCACCGACGTCGCCAACCGCATCGTCAAGCCGCGCCTGCAGACGATGCCCGGCGCCGCCGATGTTCGCGTTTTCGGTGAGCGCAAGTTCGCCATGCGCATCTGGCTCGACCGCGACCGGCTCGCCGCCTTCAACCTGACGCCGCAGGACGTCGAGGACGCGCTGCGCCGGCAGAACGTCGAAGTGCCGGCCGGGCGTATCGAAAGCCGCAGCCGCGAATTCTCGGTCGTCGCGCGCACCGACCTCAGTGAGCCGGCGCAGTTCGCCGACATCATCGTCAAGCAGGCCGCCGACGCCAAGGGCAGCTACGCGGTGCGCGTCGGCGACCTCGGCCGCGTCGAGATCGGCGCGGTATCGGAGCGCAGCACGGTGCGCTTCAACGGCAAGGCGGCCGTCGCGCTCGGCGTCATCAAGCAGGCCACCGCCAATCCGCTCGAGCTCTCGAAAGCGCTGCGCGCCGAACTGCCGAAGATCATCAGTGGTCTGCCCGAAGGGATGAGCGCCAACATCGCCTACGACTCGTCGGTCTTCATCGACCGTTCGATCGATTCGGTGTTTACCACCATCGGCGAAGCGATCGTGCTGGTGCTGCTGATCATCTTCTTCTTCCTGCGCAACTTCCGCGCGACGCTGATCCCGCTGGTGACGATCCCGGTCTCGCTGATCGGCGCCTTCGCGCTGATGTTCATGCTCGGCTTCACGATCAACACGCTGACCCTGCTCGCGCTGGTGCTGGCGATCGGCCTCGTCGTCGACGACGCGATCGTCGTCCTCGAAAACATCTACCGCCACATCGAGGAAGGCATGCCGCACCGCCAAGCCGCCTTCCAAGGCGCGCAGGAGATCGGTTTCGCGGTGGTGGCGATGACCATCACGCTGGCCGCCGTCTATGCGCCGGTCGCCTTCATGACCGGGCGCACCGGCAAGCTCTTCGTCGAATTCGCGCTGACGCTGGCCGGCGCCGTGCTGGTCTCGGGCTTCGTCGCGCTGACGCTGTCGCCGATGATGTGCTCGCTGCTGCTTAAGCACGAGGAAAAGCACGGCCGGGCCTACGTTCTCGTCGAGCGCTTCCTCAACTGGCTGACGCAGGGCTACCGCCGCGTGCTGACCGCCTTGCTGGCACGGCGCTGGATCGTCATGCTGGCCTTTGTGCTGGTCGCCGTCTCGAGCGGCTTCCTGCTCAAGGCGCTCAAATCGGAACTCGCGCCGATCGAGGACAGGGGAATCATTCTCGGCGTCTTCCTCGGCCCGGAGGGCGCGACGCTCGACTACCTGGACAAGTACGCGCGTCAGCTCGAGGGGATCTACGGCAAGACCAAGGACGTCGAGCGCTTCTTCGTCGTCGCCGGCAACCCGACGGTCAGCCAGGGCATCTCCTTCGTCGGCCTCGCCGACTGGAAGGCGCGCCAGCGCAGCGCCGGCGAGGTGGTCAAGGAGTTGTTCCCGAAATTCATGGGAATCCCCGGCGTCCTCGCCTTCCCGATCATGCCGCCGTCGCTCGGGCAGAGCCCGCGCGAGCGGCCGATCAACTTCGTCGTCATCACCTCGGCGTCGTACCAGGAACTGCAGGAGATGACCGGCAAGATCCTCGCCGAAATGGCGAAGAACCCCGGCATCACCAACGTCGACACCGATCTCAAGCTCAACAAGCCCGAACTCTCGGTCGTGGTCAATCGCGACAAGTCGTCCGACACCGGTGTGCAGATCGAAACCGTCGGCCGCACGCTCGAAACCATGCTCGGCGGCCGCCAGGTGACGCGCTTCAAGCGCGAAGGCGAGCAGTACGACGTGATCGTCCAGGTCGACAACGCCGACCGTACGACGCCGTCCGACATCAGCGGCATCTACGTGCGCGCCAAGGACGGCAGCATGATCCCGCTGGCCAACCTGGTCAGCGTCGACGAGACGGTCAGCCCGCGCGAACTCAACCACTTCGGCCAGCGCCGCGCGGTGACGATCACCGCCAACCTGATGCCCGGCTACACGATGGGCGAAGCGCTGAGTTTCATGGAAGAAGCCGCCGGCCGCGTCCTGCCATCGGGCTACGCCATCGACTACGCCGGCCAGTCGCGCGAATTCAAGACCTCCAGCGCCTCGCTCGCGCTGACCTTCGTCCTCGCGCTGGCCTTCATCTATCTCGTGCTCGCCGCGCAGTTCGAAAGCTTCCGCGATCCCTTCATCATCATGCTCACCGTACCGCTTTCGATGACCGGCGCGCTGCTCGCGCTGCTGCTCAGCGGCGGCACGCTCAACGTCTACAGCCAGATCGGCCTCGTCACGCTGGTCGGCCTGATCACCAAGCACGGCATCCTGATCGTCGAATTCGCCAACCAGCTACAGGAGAAGGGGCGCGACATCAGGCAGGCCGTCATCGAAGCCGCCGAACTGCGCCTGCGCCCGATCCTGATGACCACCGGCGCCATGGTCCTCGGCGCCATCCCGCTCGCGCTGGCACGCGGCGCCGGCGCCGAGAGCCGGCAGCAGATCGGCTGGGTGATCGTCGGCGGCCTGCTGCTCGGGACGTTTTTCACGCTGTTCGTCGTGCCGACGGTTTATAGCCTGCTGGCGCGGCGGAGGGGGGGAGTCGGAGGCGTAGCTTGATTGTTCCGCATGCGAAGCATTTCGATGAGGAAAGCCAATGAACGCGAGCAGAAAATCTACCAGGAGCGACTTGCCGCGTATCGATGCGATGAGTGACAAGGATATCGATTATTCGGATGCGCCAGAAACCGATACGGATTTCTGGAAAGATGCAGCCGTGAATTCGCCAGCCGTTAAACGGCAGGTAACACTGCGCATCGACCCCGATATCGTGGATTTTTTCAAGGCCAGCGGACAAGGGTATCAAACACGCATCAATGCCGTATTGCGTAGTTATGTGAAAGCGCATGAGCGTAAATAGCGATCTGTTTCGCATATTCTGATTGCCGCAGACCTCGGCGGTTTCAAAAGTCTTGGGCCTATGTTCACCCTGCGAGCAGGTTCTTGCGTGCCGCCGCCATCAAAGCATCGAGCGTGATCGTCTGCGGTTCTGCCGACTGACGATTCTGCAGCCGCTCGGGTAGCTTGCGGTAATCCCATTCATAGCCCTCGAAACCCTCTGCCGGGACAACATCGAATACCAAGTAAAAGTCCTTCGGCTTGTCGCTCGGATAGCCCAATTCGAGCATCGCTTTCTTGGAAAGAACGCGTGGGCCCGTTTTGAAGACTTTGAACAGCATCGACGTGGCGCCCTTGTAGCTATGCAACAACAAATACTGTGCGCCCGACACGTCCAGCTTCAAGTGCAACGAACCTCGCTCGACGTCCATGCGGAAGTTGTAATGTTTTTTCTCGCGTATCCATTCAAGATGCGCTTTATTCTTGTACCAACCAATCAGCACATGCGTTTCGGCCAGTGGCGGCGTACGTCGCTCGCTGCCAGCCTCCTTCTCTGGCAATTTGCGCAACACGGCATAGTTGGCCGGCGCTTCCTGTGCCTGATAGACGTGATAGCTCTGGCGCTCGCGCGCCGTCGCGCGGTCGCACGTATGGGCAACAATGTCGCTGATGAAATTTGTCAGCGCCTCCGTTCCTGTCCCCGGTTTGATCGGAAAGGCGCCCAGCCCGGGCAGAATTTCGTGGTAGCCCTGCCACTGCCGAGATAACTCCCCCGGATAGAGTACATAGGCTCCGTGCGTACGGCGGATAGCGTCGCGGTAGGCATGCATCTTCAAGAGGTCGGCACGCTTGTAGCGGCCCAGTTTCTGCGCCTGCTTCTCGTCGTTCAGGTCCGCAGTTGCTGTCTCCGCGTCCATCTCGGTGTCGTCACGGCCAAATAGTTGCTCGATGCTGTCGATGCGGTATTTCGCGTCGAAGTGAACATGCATCATCAGTTCCTGAGCCTCGGCCTCGTCGGCATTGAAATCGGCTGGCCATAGACTCACGGTGTAATCCGGTCTCATCCGCTCGGTCCAGGAACCGGCCGCGCTACGGTTTGGATTGCGGGTAAAGCTGCGGTTGTAGCTGAACCGCGCGCGCAACGGCCGCGCACCGGCAAAGGTGATTCCGTCGAAGCCCAATTGCTCGCCGGATTTCAGCTTGAGCCCGAAGCCATCGGCGGTTTCCTCCATCAACTCGTCGGCGACTAGTTTTTCCAGTTGAAAAATCCCGGTCACAATGTCGAGCAGCTTGAAGAAAACCCAATACTCGTAAAGCGTCGCAATGTCGCGCTGGCCAGCACCATACACATCATCACCGCCTCGCCACACCAAGCGCGCCGCCATGTCGAACTTGAGCCAAGCTTGGTAGACCTCGCGATAGCCTTCCTTGCGCTGGAGCACCGGGCTGCCCAACGGGAGCATGTCGGGCGGCGACACCCCTCGGAATACGTCCGCGCCCAGCGCGCCATCTAGTTGACCAATGAGTAGAGCGATCTCGTGACGCAGGCGCGCATCGTTTGCGCCAATGGCGTCGAGACGCTGCCGCATTAACACCAGAAAGCCCAAAAACGTTTGCAGCGCAAATTTCACAAAGCGATTTTCTGGCGTGTCCTCGGTCTGCACGTTGCGGTACAGCGAAACCCTCTCCGGCAAAGATGGAACAGTTGCCGCGAGCGGGTGTGACCTAGGCAAGGGCACGCGGCGCGGCGCGCGTGCCAATTGACGCAAGGCGCGCGCATCTGGGCGAAAGCCCCGGTGCGTATCGAGCGTGGTTTCTTCCGGTTCCCAGCGCTGGTGTGGGTGGCTGGCGATTCGATGCAGTGCGTTTTGAAACGACGGCGACCCCAACATGGCTTTCAAGAAGGCAAAGCGTTGCGCCATAGTGCCCGGCGTACGTCCGGGGTCGGGCGCAACACGCAGCGCGGTGGGGGCTCGCAACGCCATTAACAAGTCAACGCAGCGCTCGGTAATGTCCTCCAGCATCAGTCGGTAATCGTCGCGATAGCCGATCTTGCGCGAGCGCACCTCCACGGCGGCGCAACCGATGTGTTCACCGTTTTCGTCGCGGGCCACCAGTGCAAGCCGGCCGGTGTTGAGTCCTGTTGACAAAAAGCCGCTGTGGGCGCGTCCGTCGAGACGGCTGGCCTCGATCAAACGTCCCGGTTCGCCATCGGCTGCATCTAGCCGGATGCGCGCGTCCTCGAATGTGTACTCGTAGCGAGCGCCCTCGATCAGCTGCAAAGCCTCCTCGCCCTGTGCGTGCGCGACGGCCGGATCGAGCCGGATTAGGCTGGGCGGGCAGCAAGTCTTCGCGTTGGCATCGAGCGCAAATAGCTTCAGTCGCGCCACGCAAACGCCGCGGGGATCAGTGAAATCCAAGGTGTCAATGGACGGCACGGCGCGCTACGCCTCGGCAAAGCTCGTGAAGCCATCTTTCAGGCGGTCCTGCATGCGCTGGATTTTTTCCAGGCTGGCATTGCAGCTATGTGCTTTGCAGAACGCTTCCAGTGCCTTTAATACCGGGCCCAGCCGCCGTTCCGAGCCGTGCAATTTTGGTAACAGTTTCTGGAGCACCTGCGCATCCAGTGCATCGCTAAATTGCCAACCCGGCCCGGTGAGGGTGGCGTGAAAGGCCACGAAGCGTGAAATCTCGAATGCCGTACGAAAACCGAATTCCGCACCGATCGGCGCCAGCGCTGTGAATGTCTCTACCAGCCGCGTCTTGAGATCGGCGGCGCATTGCGCGCCATCGGCGTGAATCGACGCGGGCAGTCCAGCCAGTTGCGGCGCGGCGCCGGAGGCAGTCGCCACGAAAGCCTTGCCAAAGCCCGCACCCCTATGCGCCAACGTGTCCATTCGAATAGCTTGTGGATCTTCCAGAAACGTAGCGATCTGCTCGGCAGTTGCGCGAAACTCGATGACGTCCGCGCGATCCAGCACCTTCGGCGAGAACATGTAAGTCGTTTCGTCCACGTTCACCGTGCCGATGATAAACAGGTTTTTCGGCAGGGTCAGGCAGGACGGTACTTGCAGTGTGTCGCCATTGCCATCCGGCAGATCGTCCGTGGTGGAATGCAGGGCAATCGGTTCTCCGGATTCGATGGCTGATAGCATGTCGGCGAAATAGCGCTCGACATGCGATAGGTTCATCTCGTCGAGAATCAGAAAATATGGCCGCTCCGTGTCGTCGCAAGCCCGCAGTAGCAAATCCAGTGCGCCATTCGTGGGCTTGCGGTAAATCTCCGGACGAAGCGCATCCTGATAGCCAAGCAGATTTTCGTTGGTGGTCCAGTCTGCACCTACCGCGACGACGCGGTACTGCTCCTCCGATTCTGAAATCCACGCCGCGAAGGCATGCGCCACCTTCGTTTTGCCGGAACCGGAGAGGCCCGTAAGGATGAGAAAGCGCTTGGTAAGCATTGCCGCAGCAAAGCGCCCCAACAGACCTGTTTGAAGTTTCAATCCGGCCGATTCGATGTCTCTTTGACCATTGAACACCAAGGCCTTCAAATCAACCTCGGGAGCGGGGAAGATAGTGGGGCTTTCTCCTCCGGTTCGTGGTGCTTGAAGGTAGTCGTCAATCACTTTAAAAAATGTGTCAATAATCTCCGCATAGTCACCACACTCCCGTTCAGAGAACAGCCGAAGCTCGAATGACTCCTTGTATTTTTGGTGACCAAAATGCTTGAGCCCCGTCACCAAGGTTTGTGGCCATTCTCTCGGCCAATGCCCCTCGGCAGCCCGTGCCGTTGCGCTAACTCCGTAACAAACACTCAGCGTCTTGGTATCTCGTCGATACAACAACACCGGATAGACACCGTCCGTGCCGGCAGTCTGTCCCGGTAGAAAACAAGCCAACCAAGGGATTGCCGTAGGGGTCCCCATCCCGAAGCTGGTTCTAAAATTAACGCAAAGAGGACTACCGGCCATTTGAAGTTCAGCCGGAATCGGCACTTGAGTAAGCGCCGGCGTATCAGCCTTCACACGTTCCAGAAACTCTCGAAGATAAGGGAGGAATGCTGCCGCAATCTGTGGTCTGTTTTCTATCATCGCCCGCTCGTTATCTTTGGCCCGGAGAGTCGCAATAAAACGCCCCGGATCGCATAAAGCGAAAATTATGACAGGATGCCACCTAATAGCCAGTAGTCCTGCGTTCCAGGGCGAATTGGAAAGCGTTAACGGTGTGCTGGCTCTGAAAGCGCCAGCACTTTGCCGTTCATGGTGCGCTTTTCGACCTCGCGTATTTAAGGAGCGCCATCGAGCGGCAAGTTTCGATACTTGAGCGCAGTGGCCAAAGGCGTCGGCCTGCGGGGCGCGCCAAATGGTCATCTACGAATGGCATGGCTGGAGAACAAGTATCCACGCCATTCTTCAGGCATCGTGTCGAGGGCCGCCGATCCATGCGTCAGCGTGTCACTTGCGAACGTTATCGGCGTGCTGCTTGAAGGCGCGCTGCAGCGCGGCGTTTGGTTCGGCGGGGGCATCGAGCACCGCGACGAAGGCCTGAAAATCGGCCTGTTTCAAGGTGATCGATTCGCGCTCATCAGGGTGAACAGCGCCATGCGCCAACTCTTCCGTTCCGTCGGTGACGTCCACATGACCTGCGTCGATGTGCCCCAAAGGCAAGGAGGCGGGGGCGGCAGGATCGATGGTTTCGCGTACTGTCTTCATGGTTGGCTCAGTGTGGTCGATTGAAAGCGGTTGCACCGCCATTGTTTTTCTCGCCAGAGCAACCAGCTCGCTGAAAACGGGGCTGTCTGGATTGGCCTGAAAGTGTCGCTGGTTTCCCGCCCTTTCGGAAGAGACCAGCTGCGCATCGACCAGACGGTTCAGCTCGCGTTGCAGCGAGGCGCTGCCCAGACCGGTGAGGCGGCGTAGTTCGCTCAGGTGAGAGCTGCGTCAGGTTGGCCGAACAGCCACCCGAACACGCGGGATTGGCTGTTGGTGGCGATAGACATTGCCAGCCTTTAGCACGATCAAGCCAGATGTTGGCACGATATTGTTGGAGGCTTTCCCATTTTCAAATAGGGGCTGCTGGTCTTCAGTCGAGAAAACGTCCCACCCGTTCGCCAACCTGCGCCTCGACATCC
>JBAQRB010000296.1:0-4497 GCA_049295655.1 Rhodocyclaceae bacterium | reverse complement strand
GCCAGCGCCCGGCGCATCGGCGCCGGCGCGCCGCTGGTCGCCCGCTGGCACAAGCAGTGGGTACGCCGCCTGCAGCACGACGTGCCGCTCACGCACGACGAGCTGCGCGCCTCGTTCGACTTTCTCGCAACCGACGATTACCGGGAAGGCCTGTCGGCTTTCCTCGAAAAGAAGAAACCGCAATTCCACGGCCGCTGAGCCGCCGACTCATCCCGTCGGCTATTCAGGCGAACAGGTTCCACAGCATCTTCGCCGCCAGCACGATCAGCACGCCAGCGAAAATCCGCTTGAGCGTCGCCACCGGCAAGCGATGCGCCAGGCGCGCGCCGAGCGGCGCGACCAGCATGCTCGACGGCACCAGCCAGGCGAAAGCCGGCAAGTAGATGTAGCCCAGGCTGCCGGCCGGCAGCTCGCCATGCGTCCAGCCGTTGAAGATGTAGCCGAGCGAGCCGCCCAGCGCGATCGGGAAGCCGACCGCCGCCGAGGTGCCGATCGCGTTCTGCACGCGCACGTTGCACCAGGTCAGGAAAGGCACGGTGAGCGAGCCGCCGCCGATCGCCACCAGCGCCGAGACCACGCCGATGCCGCCACCGACCGCAAATACGCCGGTGGCATCCGGCAGTTCGCGCGACGGCTTCGGCTTGAAATTCATGACCATCTGCACGGCAACGAAACAGACGAATGCCGTGAAAAACACGGCCAGCGGCCGAGCCGGCACATTCGCGGCGAACAGGGTGCCGACCAGCGTCCCGAGCAGGATTCCCGGCGTGATCTGCCGAACCACCGGCCAGAGCACCGCGCCGTGCTTGTGGTGCGCGCGCAGGCTGGAGAGCGAGGTGAACAGGATCGTCGCCATCGAGGTGCCGAGCGCCAGATGCAGCACTTCGGCCTGCGGGAAAACGGACTGTGCGGCGAACAGCAGGGTCAGTACCGGCACCATCACCAGACCGCCGCCAATGCCGAGCATGCCGGCAAAAAATCCGGTGAATAGTCCGAGTCCGATATACGCCAGCCAGAAACCCAAAGCACGCTCCCGTCAGATTCCTGCCGATCGATCGCCTGCGCAGCGCCGCGGCGGGATTGAGCGCGGCGCACAATGAAAAGCAGCGCGGAAAGGAACTTTCCGCGCTGCCTTGTTTTTGGTCCCCGCGAGTGCCGTCAGGCCGGCATCCTGAACCTGAGTTCAGATTGGTCACTTCCCTTCCGCATCAGGCACACCCGACTAGGGGCACACACAACAGCGGTTTCAATGGTCCGCGACCGACGCCAATTAGCATTGGTTCAAGGAATATATGACCTTGACAAACACCGCAGGGAACACCTTGCGGAGGATCAGAGCAACTTCTCCTGCGGCACCAGCACCGCTTCGAGTTCTGCCTCCATAACTAAAATCCTACGCCGAACGGCCCCGATGTCAAGTCCTGCTTCCGATCCATTTTCCTGCGTGGAAAAAGGTATTGCGTCAGGTACTGCGTTCTTCAGGGCGAGGTGTTCGTGCGCGATGTTCAGCGCAGCCATCACGGCGATGCGTTCGGAAATATTGCTCTTCGTTTTCTCGGCGATCTCGTGCATCCGGGCGTCGACGAAGGCAACCGCGGCGAGCAGGCCGTCGCGCTCTTCGGGCGGACAGGCGACGCGGTATTCCTTGCCGAGCAGCGCGATATCGAGAAAATTGGCTTCGTTGGGCATCAGGGGGTCACATTCAGGCTTTTTTGGCTTCAGGCAACTGCCCGGCGAGTTGCTCGATCCGTTCGCGCGACTCGAGCATGCGTTGCGCGAGGTTCGCTTTCTCGCTTTCGGCGGCAGAGAGTTTCTGCCGCAGCTCGCCATTCTCCGCACGCAAGGCGCGACAAAGCGCCGCTACCTGGGCGATTTTGCTTTCGAGGGCGTTCAGTTCATTGACCATGGTCCGGACTATAAAGTCAAAAACCAAGCCAAGTCAAGGACTAAGCGGTGATTTCAAATGTAATTTATTCCGGATGGCTCCATCCATGCAGCCGTGCATGAGGCGTTCGCGCTACAATTGCGGATTCTGCGGCCTTCACGGTGCGGAAAGATCGTGCAAGGTGCCGCACGCAGCGTTTGAAAATGCGCTGCAGCGGTTAAACGGGAAACAGGTACGCGTTGAAAATGCAATGCCTGTGCTGCCCCCGCAACGGTAAGCGAGTGATATACACGGTTGTGTCATATGCCACTGGGCGAAAGCCTGGGAAGGCGACACCGCCAGACTCGTGAGCCCGGATACCGGCCTTCGCACACATCAGCGGAAGTGCCGCGGGGAGGCGGTCATGGAATGCACGACGCAACTTGCCGTCACTGACAGGCACACGCGTTCGTCCGGTTCGGATTTCCCCCTGCAGCAGTTCCATTTACCAGCTCGCCGACTTGCGGGGACGCTCGTCGGCAACAGGGAGAAATCCATGCATCCGAACAAAAAACACGCGCCTGTCGCGGCGCTCGTCGCCTCCTTATTCACCGCCGTTTTCCCGCATGCCGCAGCTGCCGCCGACGCCGCAGACACCGAACTCGGCCAAGTGGTGGTCACCGCAACCCGCCAGGCGACGCGCAGCAACGAGTTGCTGAGCGACGTTTCGGTCGTCACGCACGAAGAAATCGAACAGCGCGGCCAGACCTCGCTCGCCGAAGTGCTCGCCACCCTGCCCGGCGTTTTCGTGACCGACGGCAATACGCCCGGCAAGCAAGCCTCCGTATTCATCCGCGGCACCAACACCGGCCACGCGCTGCTCCTCGTCGACGGTATGCCACTCAGTTCGGCGACGCTTGGCCAGGCGCCCTTCGACTCCATTCCGGCCAGCGAAATCGAACGCATCGAAGTGCTGCGCGGCCCGGCCTCGTCAATCTACGGTTCGGAGGCCATCGGCGGCGTCATCCAGATTTTCACGAAACGCGGCGAAGGCCCGGCCAAGGTTCGCCTGTCGGCGCGCTACGGAAGCTTTGGCAGCAGCGACGCCAGCGTCGGCGTCTCCGGCGGCAGCGCGGCGCTCTCCTACGCCCTGTCCGCCAGCGCCCTGCGCAGCAATGGATTCAGCATCACCCGCGGCCCGCTCAGCAACCCGGACCGCGACGGATTTTCCGCCGATTCGTCCTCTGGCTCGCTGCAGTTCCGCCCCGCGACAGGGCACGAACTGGGAATCAATTTCCTGCAAACGACGAACACGAATCACACCGACGGCAATCTGAACTTCGACGACCGCACGGATACCCGCATCTCGAGCTGGTCGGCCTACACGAAAAACCGGCTGACCACGGACTGGACATCGACGCTGCGCATCGGCGAATCGAACAACGAATCGTCCACGCTGCGCCCCGGCACCATCGACCGTTTCAAAACGACACAGCGATCCTACGCGTGGCAGAACGACATCAGCAGCGCGTGGGGAAAATGGCTGCTGGGCGCCGAACAGCAGGAGGTGGACATCGACTCGACGGGAAGCTTCGTGCTCAAAAGCCGGACGACGCACGCCTATCAGCTGGGCTGGAACAACACCTTCGGCAAGCATCGCCTGCAGGCCAACGTGCGGCGCGATGAAATATCCGGGATCGGCGACAAGGAAACCTGGCTGGTCGGTTACGGCTATCAACTGACCGAGCACCTGCGCGGCTTCGCATCGACCGGCACGGCCTTCAAGGCGCCGAGTTTCAACGATCTCTATTTCCCGACCGCCTGCTTCCCGATCTGGGGATGCTTCGGCGGCAACCCCAATCTGAAACCGGAAAGCGCCAAGAATGCCGAGGCAGGGCTGGCCTGGCAATCGGGCGCACACGAAGCGCAGGTGGTGTATTACGACAACCAGATCACCGATCTGATCGACTGGGGCAGCACGCCAGTCAACATCGGGCGCGCACGGATTTCCGGAACGACGCTCAGCTATCGCGGCGGCACCGGCGGCTGGCGCTGGAACTCATCGCTCGACTTGGCGCAGCCACGCGACGAAATCACCGGCAAGACATTGCGCCGGCGCGCCGAGGAACAACTGCAGGCCGGGCTGGCTTATCAGGCGGGTGCCTGGACGCTCGGCGGCGACCTGCGTGCCGCCGGGCAGCGCTTCGACGATGCCAGTAACCTGAACCGCATGGGCGGCTTCGGTGTACTCAACCTGTACACGCGCTATGCGGTCGAAAAGGACTGGACACTTGAAGCCCAGCTGAAGAACGCCGGCGACAAGGAATATGAGCTCACGCGGGGTTCCGGCAATACGCAATTCGTGACCGCCGGCCGGGCCTTCTACATCGGCCTGCGCTACGCGCCGAAGTAAGCTCACACCATGCCCAGCCGCCAGCGCGCCCTGCTGATCCTCGCCGTCCTCGCCGGACTGGCGCTGTTCAGCATCGCGCTGGCGCTCCGGGTGGGCAGCATTGCGGTCAGCACCGGCGAAGTTTTCGCCGCACTTTTCGAGAACGCGGGCGGCATCGCCGGCGAGGTCGTGCGCAACCTGCGCCTGCCGCGCGCGCTGGCCGGCTTTGCCTGCGGCGGAC
>JBAQRB010000295.1:0-14079 GCA_049295655.1 Rhodocyclaceae bacterium | reverse complement strand
ACACCGTGCGTTCCGAGTACCTGAAGGGCGGCGGCGTCCCGTCACTGATCGCCGTGCATCAGGACAAGTCGGGCAAGGCCAAGGATATCGCGCTTTCCTTCGCGGCGGCCAACGGCGGCACCAAGGGCGGCGTGATCGAGACCAACTTCCGCGAAGACACCGAAACCGACCTGTTCGGCGAGCAGGCGGTGCTCTGCGGCGGCACGGTCGAGCTGATCAAGGCGGGCTTCGAGACCCTGGTCGAGGCCGGCTACGCGCCCGAAATGGCCTACTTCGAATGTCTGCACGAGCTCAAACTCATCGTCGACCTCATCTACGAGGGCGGCATCGCCAACATGAACTACTCGATCTCGAACAATGCCGAGTACGGCGAATACGTGACTGGCACGGAAGTGATCAACGAAGAGTCGCGCTACGCGATGCGCGCTGCACTGAAGCGCATCCAGAGCGGCGAGTACGCCAAGATGTTCATCCTCGAAGGCAAGACGAACTATCCGTCGATGACTGCGCGTCGTCGTCTGACCGCCGAGCACCAGATCGAAGTGGTCGGTGCCAAGCTGCGCGACATGATGCCGTGGATCAAGAAGAACAAGCTCGTCGACCAGACCAAGAACTGATATTGGGTGCTTGCCCGGCACGGCAGCGTCGTTGTTCGCGCTTGCCGTACTAGCGGACTGTCAGCGCGTTCGCGCCTAGCTTTGCCTTCACTTTGGGCGGTGTCACATGCTGACCCGCCCAAAGTTTTGATAGGGATTCAAATGAATTATCCGCATCCGATTATCGCCAAGGAAGGCTGGCCCTTCATTGCCGGTTCGTTGGTCCTTGCCCTCGCCGCATCCTATGCGGGCGCCTGGTCGCTGCCGTTCTGGGTGATCTTCGTTTTTTGCGTGCAGTTTTTCCGCGACCCGGCACGCCTCATTGCCGGCGGGCCGACCAGCGTGATTGCCCCGGCCGACGGTCGCATCGTGGTGGTCGAGGAAGCCGATGATCCCTATCTGAATCGTCGTGCGCTGAAGGTCAGCGTGTTCATGAATGTCTTCAACGTCCATTCGAACCGCGCGCCGATCGAATCCTCCGTGCAGCAGAAGTGGTACATTCCGGGCAGCTTTCTCAACGCCGATCTGAGCAAGGCGTCACTCGAGAACGAACGTTGCGCCCTGCATCTGAAAACCAGCGATGGTCGGGACGTCACCTGCGTACAGATCGCTGGCCTGGTTGCGCGCCGCATCCTCAATTACGTCGATGCCGGAACGAAGCTGGCCGCAGGGCAGCGCTACGGTTTCATCCGCTTTGGCTCCCGGGTCGATCTTTACCTGCCGCTCGACAGCAAAGTGAAGGTCGTGATCGGTGAAAAAGTGTATGCTTCGAGCACCATTCTGGCCGAACTTTCCTGATCCTGTTTAGATAAAATCGATGTCGGAACTCAAGCCCAGAAAAACCCTGTTCAACCCCGAGCTGCGCCGGCGCGGGATCTATGTGCTGCCGAATTTGTTCACCACGGCGGCGCTGTTCTGTGGTTTTTTTGCCATTGTTCAGTCGATGACGGGGAATTTCGAGCAGGCATCGGTGGCGATTTTCATCGCCATGGTGCTTGACGGGCTCGATGGCCGTGTCGCGCGCCTGACGCGCACGCAAAGCGCTTTCGGCGCCGAGTATGACTCCCTGTCCGATATGGTCTCGTTTGGCGTCGCCCCGGCGCTGGTGACCTACGCCTGGGCGCTCAAGGATATGGGGCGGCTTGGCTGGATCGCCGCTTTCATCTACTGCGCGGGTGCTGCGCTGCGTCTGGCGCGCTTCAATACAACGCTGGAAGTGACCGACAAGCGCTATTTCCAGGGCTTGCCCAGCCCGGCTGCGGCTGCGCTGGTCGCCGGTTTTGTCTGGGTCATGATCGATAAGGAGATCGCCGGCGTTGACGTGCGCTGGATTGCCTGTGCGCTGGTGATTTTTGCCGGTATCACGATGGTGACCAATGTACGCTTCTACAGCTTCAAGGATGTCAATCTGCGGCGTAGCGTCCCCTTCATCTTTATCGTGGCGATCGCGCTGGGTTTTGCCGTCCTTTCGTACGATACCCCTGTTGCGCTGTTCGGCCTGTTCGTCGTCTACGCCCTGTCAGGGTATGTCCTGGCATCGATCCGGCTCTTGCGGCGCAAGAACGTGTCGAACGTTTCGTGAGATTCCTTTGCCGCATTGCCGATGGAATCCTCATTGCCACGGTTTGGAACTGCTGACGACCTCCTCGGGCGTTTAATTTCGTCGGCACGTTCGTTGCGATGCGCGACGCACCAGGAAAATCACCAAAAATTTGCGCAGTTTTTTGCGGCGGCACCATGAGAGCAGCCGTTGCCAGATATTCACATCCGGAGTCACGACATGACCAAGCCCACTAAAGACCATCTGGTTATTTTCGATACCACCTTGCGCGACGGCGAGCAGAGTCCGGGGGCGTCGATGACCAAGGAAGAGAAGCTGCGTATTGCCCGGCAGCTTGAGCGGATGAAGGTCGACGTCATCGAAGCAGGCTTTGCTGCCGCTTCGCCCGGCGATTTCGACGCGATCAAGTCGATCTCCGAAGTGATCCGGGAGTCGACGATCTGCTCGCTGGCGCGTGCCAACGAGAACGATATCCGCCGTGCCGGCGAAGCGATCCGTCCGGCGGCACGCGGCCGGATTCATACCTTCATCGCGACCAGCCCGATCCACATGGAGAAAAAGCTGCGCATGACGCCCGATCAGGTCGTCGCCGCGGCGGTGCAGTCGATCCACTGGGCGCGAGAATATACGGACGACGTCGAGTTCTCGGCCGAGGATGCGGTGCGCTCGGACGTCGATTTTCTCTGTCGCGTTTTCGAGGCCGTGATCCAGGCCGGCGCCAAAACGATCAACGTTCCCGATACCGTGGGCTACAGCATTCCTTCGGTCTGGGGCGACCTGATGCGCACGCTGATTGCCCGTGTCCCCGGTGCCGATCGGGTGGTCTGGTCCACGCATTGCCACAACGATCTCGGGATGGCGGTGGCCAATTCCCTGTCGGCCGTGCTGGGCGGGGCACGTCAGGTCGAATGCACGATCAATGGTCTTGGCGAGCGTGCCGGCAATGCCTCGCTGGAAGAAGTGGTGATGGCGATACGGACCCGGAGCGATCTTTTCCCGGTCCAGACGCGCATCGATGCGACGCAGATTGTTCCGGCGTCCCGGCTCGTCTCGCAGATCACCGGCTATGTGGTGCAGCCGAACAAGGCGGTGGTCGGTGCCAACGCCTTCGCGCACGAATCCGGCATTCATCAGGATGGCGTCCTCAAGCATCGCGAGACCTACGAGATCATGCGGGCCGAGGATGTCGGCTGGGCGCAGAACAAGCTCGTGCTCGGCAAGCATTCCGGACGCAATGCCTTCAAGTCGCGCTTGTCCGAGCTCGGCATTGTTCTTGATGGCGAGGAAGCCTTGAATGCAACCTTCGCCCGCTTCAAGGATCTCGCCGACAAGAAGCACGAAATTTTCGATGAGGACTTGCAGGCGCTGGTTTCTGACGAAACGCAGGCGCCAGCCGGCGAGCATTACAAACTGGTTTATTCGCGAGTCTGCTCGGAAACCGGCGAGACGCCGACCGCCGACGTGACGCTGACCGTTGGCGGTATTGAGCAGAAGGCCTCGGCAACGGGCGGAGGTCCGGTCGACGCAAGCTTCAAGGCGATCGAGTCGATCGTTACCAGCAATGCCGAATTGCTGCTTTATTCGGTCAATGCCATCACCACGGGGACCGACGCGCAGGGCGAAGTGACGGTGCGCCTGTCCAGGGATGGCCGGATCGTCAACGGAAGCGGTGCCGATACCGACATCGTGATCGCTTCGGCCAAGTCTTACCTGAACGCCTTGAACAAGCTGCACTCATCGCTTGAGCGGGTGAACCCGCAGGGCGATATCTGACGCTCCTGACACTTCGGCGGGGCGGACTTGGAAGGCGGCGATCATGCCGCCTTTTTTCAGGCGTGCGACGGGCGGGTAAGCCGGGCGTAGGCGACCGTGGCGGCGAAAAAAATCAGCGAAAGCACGGTTTCCGCAATCGCCAGCCACTGCCCGGTACCACTCTCTGTCGTTGCGCGGACAATGCCTTCGGTGAAATAGAGCAGGATCAGCATCGACGCCCACTGATAGGTGTAGCGGCGGCCGTTGAGGATGCCGAACAGCGGTGCGAGCAGCGGCATGCACTTGAGAGCCAGCCAGGAGCCGCCGGGCTGGATCGGCGCGAGCCTGAGCTCCCAGGCCAGACAGAGGAAAATCAGCACGATCAGGCTCGTGCAGGCTGCCAGGTAAAGCTTGTGGAGCGTTGCCGGCGGCGAGGTGGGGGCGGTTTCAGACATCGCGTTATTATAACGATCCTATGATTCGTATTTTTTCCCGATTGCGCCCCTTTGCGGCGCGCATCGCTCGCCGTTTTGTCGAAGAGAACTTTGATCAGATCAGTGCGAGCCTCGCATTTACCACGCTGCTCTCGCTGGTTCCGCTGGTCGCCCTGGTGCTCAGCCTGCTGGCTGCGGCGCCTTTTTTTGCCGGTGCGGCCGATCAGCTCGATCAGTACGTCATCCGCAATCTGCTGCCCTCGGGCAGTGCCGGCAAGATCGCCGAGCACGTGCTGAAGTTTTCGGAGAAAGCGGCCAAGGTGACGTGGGCCGGTTTGCTGCTGCTTGTGGCGACCGCCGTTTTGCTGCTGCTCACCATCGAGCGTGCCTTCAACCATGTCTGGTCGGTGGTCGAGCCTCGTCCCTGGTGGCGGCGCCTGCGTCTCTATACCGTCGTTCTGGCGCTGTGGCCCCTGGCGGTCGGTGGCGTGGTCGCGGCCATCTCGTACGCGGTCACCACGTCGCTGGGCTTCGTTCATGAGCCGCCCTGGCTTCGGCGCTGGCTGCTCAATGCGATGGGGCTGGTCGTCCCCGCGCTGTTCATTGGCGGGCTCTACTACGCGGTACCCTATACCCGCGTTGCAGCGCGCGATGCAGCGTGGGCGGGTGTGTTTGCCGCACTCGGTTTCCTGCTGATGCAGAAAGCCTTCGAGTTCTATCTCTCGAACTTTCCATCGTACGCCGTGATTTATGGCGCTTTTGCCACGGTCCCGATTTTTCTGCTCTGGCTGTATCTGTCCTGGGCCGTCGTCCTGCTCGGTGCGCTGGTGGCGGCAACGCTTCCGGAGTTCAGGCGGGCTGAAGTGCGGGAAGACGACGGCCCCTGAGCTTGGGCCGGTTTTCGGACGTTTCCTGAGGCTAACTAATATCAGCTTGATTTTCTGTGCTTTCTTGTTATAATTCTGCCCTTTTTCTGAATTCGGAAGAGATTACCAATGGTTGTCATTCGTCTCGCCCGCGGTGGCGCGAAAAAGCGTCCTTTCTACAATATGGTTGTGGCTGATTCGCGCACCCGTCGCGATGGTCGCTTCATTGAGCGCATCGGTTTTTACAATCCGCTGGCTTCTGCCAAGGAAGAAGGTCTGCGCATTGCCGTTGATCGTCTGACTTACTGGCAAGGCCAGGGCGCCCAGTTGTCGCCGACCGTTGCCCGTCTGGTCAAGCAATCCGCAGTCAAGGCTGTAGCCTAACCGGTTGCGCGCCATCCCCTTGCCTGATTCTGTCTCGAGTGCTGCGCCGCTTGCCGATATCGTTGTTCTCGGCAAGATCGTAGGACCCTATGGCTTGCTTGGTGCGGTAAGGATTCATCCCTTTGCCGACGATCCGCTGGCGTGGGCCAAGTTGCCCTGCTGGTGGCTCGGTCGCGAAGGCGATGCGCCTGAACTCTGGCAACAGACCAAGCTGATCCGCTGCAAGGCGCATAACGATTCGCTGATCGCCGAGCTGGCCTGCAGTCCTGACCGAAATACGTCGGAGGCCATGAAGGGCGTGCTCGTCGGTGTGCCGCGCGATGCGCTGCCGCCAACAGCGAAGAATGAGTATTACTGGGCCGATCTGATCGGTCTTGAGGTCGTCAATACCCACGAGCAATCGCTGGGGAAGGTGCTCGGCCTGATCGAGACGCCTGGCAACGATGTGCTGCGTATCGGCGACGGGGAAAACCCCGAGCGCTTGCTGCCTTTCGTGGCCGCGGTGGTGCTCGATGTTGACCTTGCGGCACGACGCGTTCGGGTCGATTGGGAAGCCGATTGGTGATGCCGGCCGGCCGGCCGATCATCGTGGCTGAGTGCTTTACCGCCGATGTGGTGACGCTGTTTCCCGAGATGTTTGCGGCGATAGCGCAGTCGGGCGTAACGCGCCGCGCCCTTGAAGAGGGGCGCTGGAGTCTGGACTTCTGGAATCCGCGGGATTTCACCGAGGATAACCATCGGACGGTCGATGATCGGCCTTATGGTGGCGGGCCGGGAATGGTGATGCTGCCCAAACCGCTGGAAGCCGCGATTACGGTGGCCAGAGCCCGGCAGGCGAGCGCCGGGGCGGCCCGTAGCCGGGTGGTCTATCTTTCGCCGCAGGGCGCACCACTGACGCATCAGCGCGTGATGCAGTTCGTGCGCGATGCGGCGCAGGAGAAGGAAGGCGTGGTGCTCCTCTGCGGGCGCTACGAAGGAATTGACGAGCGCTTGATCGAACGCTGCGTCGATGAGGAGATTTCGATCGGGGATTTCGTCCTTTCGGGCGGCGAAATTCCGGCGATGGCCTTGCTGGACGCCGTCGTCAGGCAGTTGCCGGGCGTGCTGAACGACGCCGAATCGGCACAACAGGATTCGTTTGTCGCGGGCTTGCTGGATTGCCCGCACTATACGCGGCCGGAGGAATACGAAGGCCAGCGGGTGCCGGACGTCTTGTTGTCCGGGCACCACGAGCAGATTCGTCGCTGGCGCCTGAAACAGGCGCTGGGTCGGACGCAGCAGCGAAGGCCCGAGCTGTTGGCGGGGCGGTCGCTGACAAAAGAGGACGCGCAACTCCTGGTGCAGTTTCAGGAGCAATGCGGTCAGGAAAATAAAACGTAGTTTGTAAAACGGAGTTAAAAATGAATCTGATCGAGCAACTCGAGCTAGAAGAAATCGCCCGTCTGGGCAAGACCATTCCCGTCTTTGCACCGGGCGACACCGTCGTCGTTCAGGTCAAGGTCAAGGAAGGCACCCGCGAGCGTCTGCAGGCTTACGAAGGCGTCGTCATCGCCAAGCGTAACCGCGGCCTGAATTCAAACTTCATCGTGCGCAAGATTTCGTCCGGTGAAGGCGTCGAGCGTACGTTCCAGACCTATTCGCCGCTGGTCGCAGCGATCGAAGTCAAGCGTCGTGGCGATGTGCGTCGCGCCAAGCTGTACTACCTCCGCGAGCGTTCGGGCAAGTCCGCACGGATCAAGGAAAAGCTGGTCCGCAGGCAAAAGCCGGCAGCGGCAACGGCCTAAGTTTTTACCGGCAAGAAAAACGGGGCGGTGTCGAAAGACACCGCCCCGTTTTTCTTGCCTATTGGAAAGAGGCTACGGCCTGGCCGCTTCAGCGCTTGCTGTTCTCGATCAGCGCGTAGGCCGAATGGTTGTGGATCGACTCGAAGTTCTCGGATTCGACGACATAGGCGTCGACCCGCGCTTCGGCGTTCAGGCGCGCAGCGACGTCGCGCACCATGTCCTCGACGAATTTCGGGTTGTCGTAAGCGCGTTCGGTGACGTACTTCTCGTCGGGGCGCTTGAGCAGACCGAAGAGTTCGCACGACGCCTCGCTCTCGACGAGCTGCACAACCTCTTCGATCCAGACGTGGGCGTTGAGGCGCACGGTGACGGTGACGTGCGAGCGTTGGTTGTGCGCGCCGCGTTCGGAGATCTTCTTCGAGCACGGGCACAGGCTGGTCACCGGGACGACGACCTTGATCGTCGATACGATCTCGCCGTCGCAGATTTCGCCGATCAGCGTGACGTCGTAGTCCATCAGGCTCTGCACGCCGGAAACTGGCGCTGACTTGCTGATGAAGTACGGGAAGTTCATCTCGATGTGGCCGCTCTTGGCCTCGAGCTTGTCGACCATGTCGCTGAGCATCGCCGGGAAATTCTCGACCGAAATCTCGCGTTCGTGGCCGTTGAGGATTTCGACGAAACGCGACATGTGCGTTCCCTTGAAATTGTGCGGCAGGCTCACGTACATGTTGAACATCGCAATCGTGTGCTGCACGCCGCCCGAGCGGTCGAGGACCTTGACCGGATGACGGATCGACTTGATGCCGACCTTGTTGATGGCGATTTGCCGCGTATCGGCCGAGCCCTGGACATCGGCCATGGCGGCGGGGATTTTCGGGGTCTGGGGTGCGTTCATTGCTGTTCCTGGTTGATGATCTGTTCCGGCTCCCGGGTCGTTGCCCGGGCTGCTCAGTTTTTATCCTGCGCTTTTATCCTGCGTTTCGCAGAAAGCGCGTACCGAATGAAGAATCCCGTCGCCGTCGAGGCCGAGTTCGGCCAACAGCAGGGTCTGATCGCCGTGATCGATGAAGCGGTCCGGCAGTCCGAGGCGCAGAAAGCGCACCGTGCTGCCGATCTCTTCGAGGACGCGGGCAACTTCCGAACCCGCACCGCCAATCAAAGCGTTCTCTTCGACGCTGATGAGCACGGAATGTTCCCCGGCCAGCCGGATAATCAGTTCGCGATCGATCGGTTTGACAAAGCGCATGTTGGCCACCGTCGCATCGAGCGTTTCGCCAGCGGTGAGCGCTGGCGCGAGCATGCTGCCGAAGGCAAGCAGCGCGATCTTGCGGCCTTGCCGGCGAATTTCGCCCTTGCCGACGGCGAGCCCGGTGAGCGCATTGTCGACGACGACGCCCGGTCCCGGCCCGCGCGGGTAGCGCACGGCGCTCGGGCCATCGAGGCGCAGGGCGGTGCTCAGCATCTTGCGGCACTCGTCCTCGTCGGAGGGGGTCATGACGACCATGTTCGGAATGCAGGTCAGGAACGAGATGTCGAACGTGCCGTGGTGCGTCGGTCCGTCGGCACCGACCAGCCCGCCGCGGTCGAGGGCAAAGACGACCGGCAGCTTCTGCAGCGCGACGTCATGCACCAGCTGGTCGTAGCCGCGCTGCAGGAAGGTCGAGTAGATCGCCAGGACCGGCCGCATGCCTTCGCAGGCGAGCCCGGCGGCGAAGGTTACGGCGTGCTGCTCGGCGATGCCAACGTCGTAGTAGCGCTCCGGGTAGAGTTCGGCAAAGCGGACCATGCCCGAGCCCTCGCTCATCGCCGGCGTGATGCCGACGAGCGCCGGCTCGGCGGCGGCCATGTCGCACAGCCAGTCGCCGAAGACCTGCGTATAGCTTGGCTTGCCGCCGCTCTTGCCGCCCTCGATGCCGACTTCCGGATGGAATTTCGAGACGCCGTGATAGAGGATCGGGTCGGCTTCGGCCAGCTTGTAGCCTTGGCCCTTCTTGGTGATCACGTGCAGGAACTGCGGCCCCTTGAGTTTCCGGATGTTGAGCAGCGTCGGGATCAGCGAGTCGAGATCGTGCCCGTCGATCGGTCCGATGTAGTTGAAGCCGAGCTCCTCGAATAGCGTTCCCGGCGTCAGCATGCCCTTGACGTGCTCTTCGACGCGATTGGCGAACTCGAGCAGCGACGGCGCGACGCCAAGCACCTTTTCACCGGCCTTGCGCGCGGCGTTGAAGGTGCTGCCCGAGAACAGGCGGGCGAGGTACTTGTTGAGCGCGCCGACCGGCGCCGAGATCGACATGTCGTTGTCGTTGAGGATGACCAGCATGTCGGCGTCGGTGACGCCGGCGTTGTTGAGTGCCTCGAAAGCCTGTCCGGCCGACATCGCGCCATCGCCGATGATCGCGACGGCCTTGCGCGCCTCGCCCTTGATCTTGGCGGCCAGCGCCATGCCGAGTGCCGCGGAGATCGACGTGGACGAGTGGCCGACGCCGAAGGTGTCGTATTCGCTCTCGTTGCGCTTGGGGAAGCCGGAGATGCCGCCGTGCATGCGCAGCTTGGCCATGCCCGCGCGGCGGCCGGTCAGCACCTTGTGCGCGTAGGTCTGATGGCCGACATCCCAGACCAGGCGGTCGTTCGGCGTATCGAAAACGTAGTGCAGCGCGACCGTCAGTTCGACGGTGCCGAGGTTCGACGAAAGGTGTCCGCCGGTCCGGGAGACCGATTCGACGAGGAAGCTGCGCAACTCGTCGGCCAGTTGCGGCAGTTGCCGCCGTTCGAGCTTGCGCAGGTCGGCGGGGTCGCTGATGGTGTCGAGCAGGGGATAGAGGGTCATGGGTCTACTGTGTCCGGCGCGGGCGCCGAGTTTTCGCCGAGTTTTTGCTGATACAGCCGGCTAAAATTTTCGATGGGTAATGAAATCGGTCAGCTCGATGAGTCGCTGACCGCGTGCGCCGAAAATGGCGAGTGCTTCAAGTGCCTGGGTCCGGAGATCGTCGGCCAGTTCGCGGGCACGCTCGATGCCGAGCAGGCTCACATAGGTCGGCTTGTCGGCCGCCGCATCCTTGCCGGCGGTTTTGCCGAGGGTTGCCGTACTCGCCGTGCAGTCGAGAATGTCGTCGACGACCTGGAAGAGCAGACCGGCGCGTTTGGCAAAGCGATCGAGCGCTTCGCGCGCTTCGCCGCTCAGCGCTTCGCCGCTCAACGCGCCGAGCAGGACGGCGGCGCGAATCAGCGCGCCGGTCTTCAGCGCGTGCATCAGTTCGAGCTCGGGCTGGTTCAGCGTCTTGCCGACCGAGTCGAGATCGATCGCCTGACCGCCGGCCATGCCGCAGGAACCGCTGGCGTGCGCCAGCAGGCGGACCATTTCAAGCTGGCGGGCGGCATCGCCGGAAACGTCGCCGGCGAGCAGCTCGAAAGCACGTGATTGGAGGCTGTCGCCGACCAGCAGCGCGGTCGGTTCGTCGTATTCGACATGACAGGTCGGCCGGCCGCGGCGCAGCACGTCGTCGTCCATGCACGGCAGGTCGTCATGGACCAGCGAATAGACGTGGATCAGTTCGACGGCGCAGGCGGCGATCTCGAGTTTTTCCGGTGTCGCGCCGGTTAGTTCGCCGGCGGCGAAGGCCAGCAGCGGGCGAACGCGCTTGCCGCCATTCAGGCTGGCGTAGCGCATGGCCTGATGCAGGCGCGCCGGAATGGCTTCGCCGGCCGGCAGCAGGTGGGCGAGGGCGGTTTCGACCTGGGCCTGGACCGCCTGCATCCAGTCGGGGAAGGGAGCTGAGGGGGGCGTCTGCAAGGGGCTCAACGCGTATCTCCATTGCTTGGCTCGAAATCGCGCAGCGAGCCGTTTTCAAGGACCTGAATCTTGCGCTCGGCGTCGCCGAGTTGCTGCTGGCAATGCTTGAGCAGCAAGGTGCCGCGACGATAGGCTTCGAGCGACTCTTCGAGCGGCAGGCGGCCGCCTTCCATGTTCTGGACGATCTGTTCGAGCTCGGCGAGCGCGGCCTCGAATTTGAGGTCGCCGGCGGGCAGGGTCGCGCCTTGTGACGCCCCGGCATCGGCAGTATCGGCAGCGTTATTGGCTTTGGTGGATCGCGGCATCGGGGAAGCTCGAATCAAACAGGCGAAAATAGCTTAATAAGGGGCTTCGGGTCAAATGGAAAGACGACTAAAATGCGGGGCCAAAACGCCGGTCCTGCCAATTTGGCCCCGACGAGTGCAATACGTTTCGTTGTCTGTGCGGAAAAACGTGCTGCGCCGTCAATTTTTCCCGGGCATCATGCAATCACTGTGGATGATTGCCGCAAGTTTCTGCTTCGCCTGCATGGGTGTTTGCGTCAAGCTTGCCGCCGAATCCTTCTCTGCCGCCGAAATCGTCTTCTATCGCAGCGCCATTTCGCTGCTGCTGATGGTCGGGCTGCTTCGCCTGCGCGGCATCGCCATCGCGACGCCGCATTGGCGCTTCCAGCTCCTGCGCGCCGGCAGCGGGTTCGTCTCGCTGCTGCTCTATTTCTACGCGATCACCCTGCTGCCGCTGGCCACCGCGGTCACCCTCAGCTACACCTCGCCACTGTTCCTGACCCTGTATCTCGGCTGGTTCGGCAAGATGCGCCTGCGCGGCGGCATGCTGGCCGCACTGTCGCTCGGCTTTCTCGGCGTTGTCCTGCTGCTGCAGCCGACCCTGGCCGCCGAGCAGATCGCCGGCGGGCTGATCGGCCTCGGTTCGGGGATCACCGCCGGGCTGGCCTACTACAACGTGCGGGAACTCGGCGCGCGCGGCGAGCGCGAGGAGCGCACCGTCTTTTATTTCTCGCTGCTCTCGACGGTCGCCAGCGCACTGTGGATGCTGCTCTTCGAGTTCCATCCGGTCGGCGCCGGCGATGCCGCCCTGCTTTTCGGCGTCGCCGCCTTCGCGACGCTGGCCCAGCTCGCGATGACGCGCGCCTACAAGCGGGGAAAGCCCTTCGTCGCGGCCAGCCTCGCTTACTCGACGGTGGTTTTTGCCAGCCTCTTCGGCATGGCGATCTGGGGCGAGATACTGTCGATCGCTGCCTGGCTGGCGATTGCCCTGATCGTCGCCAGCGGAATCTTCGCCGCGCGCCTCTCGCGAGCCAATCCGGCCGAACAAGACTAATGCTAAACTCAAAAAAACGAACCACCGGAGAAGAACAATGATTGTGACCGAGCACCAGCCAAACCGCGTCGATGTAACCGTTCTCGGCGAATTCAGCCTCGCCGACTACCAGGAGTTCGAGCAGATCGTCAATTACAAGGTCAAGTTTGAAGGCCCGGTCGATCTTTACTTCGATTTGCGCCAGATGGCCGATTTCACGCTCGACGTGGCGTGGGAAGAGCTGGTTTTCTCCCGTTCGCACGCCAACGATTTCAACCGCATCGCCGTCGTCACCGACAGCCAGTGGGTCGGCTGGAGCGCCTGGCTGTCGCAGATTTTCGTGCGCGCCGAGATGCGCCTCTTTTCAGACGAGGTCGAGGCCAGGTCGTGGCTGGCTGCCGTCGAGGGGATTGCGTGAGTCAAGCCGGCTACGTCACGCTGGTCGATTGCGCGACGCTTGCCGCGCAGGTGGACGATCCAGGCTGGCGCGTCTTTGACTGCCGGCATCAGCTGGCCGACCCGAGCGCGGGCGAGGCGGCTTATCGGCAGGGGCATCTGCCGGGGGCGGCTTTCCTGCATATCGACCGCGACCTGTCCGGCCCGCTGAACGGTCGCAATGGCCGTCATCCCCTGCCCGATCCGCAGTTGCTTGCGCAAAAGCTCGGGCTGGCCGGCGTTTCCGGGACGACCCAGGTCGTTATTTACGACGATTGCGGCGGTATGATGGCTGGCCGCCTGTGGTGGCTGCTGCGCTGGCTGGGGCACGAGCGCGTTGCCCTGCTCGACGGCGGCGTCCAGCAGTGGGTGAAGGAAGGCCGGCCGCTATCGACGGCGCTGCCGCTGCCCGTGCCGGCGGTTTTTCCCGCCGCGCTACGCGATTGCGTGGTCGGTACGGACGAGGTGCTGCGCAATCTTGGCAGCAGCGATTGCTGCCTGCTCGATGCCCGCAGCCCCGACCGTTTTCGCGGCGAAAACGAAACGCTGGACCCGGCCGGCGGGCATATTCCCGGTGCGCGCAACCGCTTTTTCCGCGACAACCTCGATGCCGACGGCTGTTTTCGCCCGGCGGCCGAACTGCGCCAGGAATTCCTCGCCCTGCTCGCCGGTGTCGAGCCCCGGCAAACGGTGATGACGTGCGGCTCGGGCGTCTCGGCCTGCCACAACCTGCTGGCCATGGAAATCGCCGGGCTGCCGGGCGCGCGGCTCTACGCCGGTTCCTGGAGCGAGTGGTGCAGCGATCCGGCGCGTCCCGTCGCCCGCTGATTTTCCAGCCTTTCGCGGCTTTCTCTCAATCGCTGCATTGGCGGCCGAGCAGCATGCCCGCCGCCCGATCGGCCAGTTCGTCGAGGCTTAGCGGTCCGTCGGGACGGTACCACTGGATCGACCAGTTGAGCATCCCGAACAGGAAGAGGCGTACCGGCGGGGCGGCGCTGGCGATTTTGCCTTCGGCGTCCAGCGCGTCTAGCGTCTTTTGCCAAGGGATCTGGTAGCGGTCGAAGGCCGCGTTGATTTCGGCGCGCGCCGCGGCGTCGAGTGCGCGCGTCTCATTGAGCAGCATCGGCGCGTGGCAGTCGCCCTCGAGCAGGCTGCCC
>JBAQRB010000294.1:0-4131 GCA_049295655.1 Rhodocyclaceae bacterium | reverse complement strand
CGACCGGGTGCGGCAGCGTCATTTTCCAAGCATGCAAGAACATCCGCTTCAGGCCATCCCTTGGCAAGGCCTTATTCAGCGCAAAATCCCCATACTTTTCATCGCCTGCGATCGGAAAACCAAGATGGGCAAGATGAACGCGAATCTGATGCGTCCGCCCGGTTTTCAATTCGGCCTCAAGCAAACTGAAATGCTCCCAGCGGGCCTGCAAGCGGAAAACCGTGTGCGATACTTTCCCCTCTTCGGCAACGCGGACTCGGCGCTCACCCGACTCCAGCAGGTATTTGAGCAGCGGCAACCTGACATTGCGCACCGGATCCATCCAGCGCCCCTTGACCAGCACCAGATAGCGTTTGTCGGCACCGCGCCCGTTACCGCCGATGCCGCCCTCGCGGAACATGTCGTGAAGCGTGACAAGCGCCGAGCGCTTTTTGCCGACCAGCAAGATTCCGGAGGTTTCGCGGTCAAGACGATGCGCCAGTTCGAGGAAGCGGGCTTGCGGCCGCTGGCGACGCAGCGCTTCGATTACGCCGAAGCTGACGCCACTCCCCCCATGCACAGCGATCCCGGCCGGCTTATTGACGACCAGCAAGGCTTCGTCTTCAAACAGGATGGGCAACTCCGCCTTGATTTCCGCCCCGGCCACAACTTCTTCACGCTGTGCAACGCGCACGGGCGGAATTCTCAGGATATCGCCGATCTGCAAACGATAGGAAACCTTGGCACGCTTGCTATTGACCCGTACCTGACCGCTACGAACGATGCTGTAGACGTGGCTCTTGGGCACACCTTTGCAAATTTTCAACAGAAAATTATCGAGACGCTGGCCCTGTTCGTCCTCGGTAATGATGGTCTGTGTAACAGAACTTTTGCTAACGTCGGACATTTTGAATATACTGAACTTGTTTTGCGTCTTGGATTGAAAGAGGCGCTGACCCGTGAGACCGTCGAGCGGCGCTGATTGTTAAAGCAATTGCGACGCATTTCCGGCAGGCTTCAGCCACCTCGCTTGCGCCAACCTGCGCAAGATCATCCAACGCAAATCACCTGGTTAAGTACGCTCACCAAAAGTAGCGATACTACTTGATTTGCGCGCGCCTAGCACGTTCGGACCGCCCCAAGCAGATTCCCGGGCCTTTGTTTTGAAGGCTCGCAGAAAAATAGAAACAGCGAGACTCTCTCTTTAGTTGCCGTCTTGGAAAGCCCATGAAGCGTACCGTCCACAACTAATCCGTCGCTGCCTGCACAAGGCGCTCCCCGTGAATGCGCGTTGGAGCCCTATTAATGAAACGCATGTTATTTAATGCGACACAGGCTGAAGAACTCCGTGTCGCCATTGTTGATGGTCAGAAACTGATTGACCTCGATATTGAATCAGCCGCCAAGGAACAAAAGAAAAGCAACATCTACAAAGGCGTCATCACCCGCATCGAGCCAAGCCTCGAAGCTGCCTTTATCGATTACGGCGCAGATCGGCATGGCTTTCTTCCGTTCAAGGAAGTTTCCCGCGCCTTTTTCCAGCCGGGCGTCGACGCGAGCCGCGCAACCATCAAGGAGGCACTGCGCGAAGGCCAGGAACTGATCGTTCAGGTCGATAAGGACGAACGTGGCAACAAGGGCGCCGCACTGACGACCATCGTCAGCCTGGCCGGTCGCTACCTTGTCCTGATGCCGAACAACCCGCGTGGCGGCGGTGTTTCCCGCCGCGTCGAGGGCGACGAGCGCGCCGAACTCCGCGAGGTGATGGACCAGCTGCAAGTGCCGCAAGGCATGAGCCTGATCGCCCGTACCGCCGCCATCGGCCGCAACGCCGAAGAGTTGCAATGGGATCTGAATTACCTCATCCAGCTTTGGAAGGCCATTGATGGCGCCGCCAACCAGCAAAAAGGCGCTTTCCTGATTTATCAGGAAGGCAGTCTGGTTATCCGCGCCATCCGTGACTACTTCCAGCCCGATATTGGTGAAATCCTGATCGATACGGACGATGTATTCGAGCAGGCACAGCAGTTCATGGCCCACGTCATGCCCGGCACCGTCAATCGGATCAAACGTTACCGCGACGACGTGCCGCTGTTCTCGCGCTTTCAGATCGAGCACCAGATCGAATCCGCCTATTCACGCCAGGTCAACCTGCCGTCGGGCGGCGCCATCGTCATCGACCATACCGAAGCGCTGGTCTCGGTCGACGTCAACTCCGGCCGCTCCACCCGTGGCGCAGACATCGAGGAAACGGCATTCAAGACCAACCTGGAAGCGGCTGAAGAAGTCGCCCGCCAGCTTCGCCTGCGCGACCTCGGCGGTCTGATCGTCATCGACTTCATCGACATGGAAAACCAGCGCAACCAGCGCGAAGTCGAAAATCGCCTGCGCGACAGCCTGCGCTTCGACCGTGCCCGCGTCCAGACCGGCAAGATCAGCCGTTTCGGCCTGATGGAACTGTCGCGTCAGCGCCTCCGCCCAGCACTTGCCGAAACCAGCTACATCCCCTGCCCGCGCTGCTCTGGCACCGGACACATCCGCAGCGCCGAGTCCGCCGCATTGCACATCCTGCGCATCCTCGAAGAGGAAGCCATGAAGGACAACACCGCTGCCGTGCATACGCAGGTTCCGGTGGATGTCGCGACCTTCCTGCTCAACGAAAAACGTGCCGACATTCAGGCCATCGAATTGCGGCACAAGGTCAACATTCTGCTGATCCCCAACATTCACCTCGAAACGCCACGGCACAGCATTGTCCGCCTGCGTCATGACGAACTGAACCAGGACGATCTGCAGCAGCCGTCTTACAAGATGGTCGACGTTCCGACCGAGGAAGAATCCAAGCAATCTTCGGCAGGTGAAGCCAAAGCACCGCGCCAGGAAGCCGCGATCAAGGGCATCACGCCGGCCCAGCCCGCACCGATCGTTGCGGAAAAGGTCAAGGTGGAAGTTGCAGCCCCCGCTGCCGAGGGCATCTTTGCCAAGATTTTCTCGTGGTTCCGCAGCACACCGCCACAAGCGCCAGCCGCCAGCGAACCGGAAAAGAAGCCACGGAGCAACAACACGCAGCGTGACGGCCGTCGTGGCGGACGCAACAAGCGTCCGGACGAGGAGCGCGAAGTGCGTGAGCCGCGTGGCAATCGTGAGCAGAAGGAAGTACGCGAGCCACGCCAGGGTCAGACCCAGAATCGCGACGAAAATCCAAAGCAGCGCGAACCCCGCGAGCCGAAAGAACCGCGTGAACCACGTGAACCGCGTCGCCCGCGTGGCGAGCCGCGTCCGGAACGCAAGGAATTGACAGCAGCGCCTGGCGTCGAAACCAAGTCGGACATTCCGGCGGCTGCCGTGAATTCGACCAATCCGGGAGCCCCCGAGCAAAACGGCGAGGAAAGCAGCACTGGTCGTCGCCGTGGTCGTCGTGGTGGCCGGCGTGAGCGCGGTGAACCGCGTGAGAGCCAGATTGAGGCGACGGAGGGCAAAACCGCTGTGACAGCCGCAATTCCGACTGCCGAACCGGTCACGACACCAGCCGTAACAGCCATGCCAGAGAATACTGTTGCCGAACAGCCAGCGCTCGCGGAAGAGACCAGGCCGGCTGCAGTTGCGGCGACAGTCGAAGCCCCCGCACCGGTTGCAGAAACAGAAGTGCCACCAACAGAAGCCGTAGCCGCTCCGCTCGTCATCGAACCAGCAGTTCAGGCCGCAAGCGAAGTGCTTACACCGCTAGCAGTCGAAACGGCAACGGAAGCGGCAACGCCTACCGAACCTGCCCCGCAAGCGCCGGTGGCGGTTGTTGCCGCAGTCAGCATCGACCAGGCGCTTGAAGAAAGTGGGCTGGTCATGGTCGAGACGAGCAGCGAGAAGGTGCAATCCCTGCAGGCGGACATGGTGGCCAGCGAAACACCGCCCCGCCCACGGCGCAAGCGTCCGGTGCCGGTCGTTGTTTCGGATGAGCCATTGATGATGGTTGAAACACAAAAGTAATCCCAGAAGACTCGGTGCAAAAAAACGGGGCGCGAAATGCGCCCCGTTTTTTATTCTGGAACCGACTCAGCTAGCAGCCTGTCGGACTTAACAGGTGCCCGGGCGGAGATGAGATAATGACGCATACGTTTATTTCCGAAGTGCTGCCATGACCCCCTTTCGCCCGAT
>JBAQRB010000293.1:0-2034 GCA_049295655.1 Rhodocyclaceae bacterium | reverse complement strand
CGGCGTTCGTCGCGGCCTGCGCCGATATCTGCTCCTGCTGTTTCGCCTCGACGGCGCTGGCGCTGACGAAGCTTTTGCTTGCCAGTTCGCCGTAGCGCCGGGCGTTGATCGTCGCCAGCGCCCGGCGTGCCTGGCTGTCGCGCAGCTGCGCGTCGGCCGCGGCGACCGCGCTGCCGGCCCGGGCGAGCGAGGCATCGAGCGCCGCAGTGCGCTCGTCGAGGTCGACCGGGTCCATTTCGGCGAGCAGCTGCCCTGCCCGGACCGCATCGCCGACATCGACCAGCACGCGCCGGACACGGCCGGCGGCGGTCGGGCCGATCAGGTAGCTGCGCCGCGCTTCGACGCTGCCGATCCCGAACAGGGCCGGGGCGATGCTTCCTTCCTCGACCGTGGCGATCGTCACGCGGATCGGGGCGAGCGGCCCGGAATGCGTGACGACCCAGGCGAAGGCGGCAAGCAGCAGCACGCCGGACAGTGAAAGCACGGAACGGCGCGACAGGCGCAGGGGGAATTTCATGCGGCCTCCCGGATCGCCCGCAGGTAGAGTGCAAAAGCCCGCTGCGCTTCGTCGTCCATCTGCGCGCTGCTGCCGGCCAGCATCGACTGCATGACGAGGCCCTGCACCGTGCCGATGAAGAGCGTGGCGGCAGCACCGGCGTCGAGGTCATGGGCGATCAGGCGCTGTTCCCCGGCATCGGCCAGCAGGCGGGCAAGGATCTGCCGGTAGCCGCGCAGAATGCTGCGCACGCGCTGCTTGAGCGGCGTGTCATCGGGGCGCTGCAGGTCGTTGAAGATGATGCGCGGCACGCCGGGATACTGCATGACGAAATGGACGTGCGCCATGAACACCCGCTGCAGGCCATCGAGCGGCGTCGCGCTCTGCGTCTCGGCCTGGCGCAGGGCGGCGAGCAGGTTTTCCTCGACCCAGTCGAGCACCGCGAGGCAGATCGCATCCTTGCTCGGGAAGTGCTTGAACACCGCGCCCTGCGTCAGATTCAGCGCCTTGGCGATGTCGCCGGTGGTGATCTCGGCCGGGCTGCGCTCGGCCGCCAGCTTGAGCACCACGGCGACAATCCCGGCTTGGCGGGCTTCGGTGGAGAGACGGGTACGCGGGACTTCCATGACGGCTCGCTAGTAAGTATTCGATTACTTACTATGGTAGCAGAAGCGGCAGCGACGCAGAGGCTTCTTGACGAACGATTGGTCTTGCTTGCCGCTGCCGGTCAGTCCTTGCCGGCACGCTCGAGGCACGTTTCGAGCGTTTCAAACAGCTCGCGTTCCTCGAAACGCACATGCGCGGTGAGCAGTTCGGCAAAGCGCAGCAAGCTCGCCGCAGCCGGCTGCCGCAACTGCCCGATCAAGTCGCGCAGTTCGCCGTGCTCGTGCTCGGTACGCCGGACCAGCGCCGTCTCGCCGGATTGCGAAAGCATCGGCAGCAGGCTGCGTTCCTCGACGAGAAAATGCGGGTCGAGCTCGGCGGCGAATGCGGCGACGCAGGCGGCGGCGGAGGCAGCGACCTGCGCCGGATCGCCCGACAGCGCCGCGCGTTTGGCGCGCAGCGCGAGTTGCAGCGCGGTGTGATGTTCGCGGGACAGGTCCTGCAATTGCGGGTGACGTTTCATCGCGACCTCATTTTTTTGCCAGCTTGCCGCGCATTACGCTGATCAGCATCGTGGCAATGAACAGCAACAGGGCCAAAGCGTTGGCCAGCCCGCCCGCGTGGCGCAGGGCGAAATCGGCATTTCCGCCGATACCACCAAGCACGCGCAGCAGCAACGAGGCGTGCAGGACGAGCAGCGGCAGGTAGAAGGCCGGGTGGTAGGGAATCTTGACGCGGGCGACGGCCGGGAAAATGATCGGCGCGTGGCCGAAGACCATCGAGAAGACAAAGCCCAGGCCGAGCGCGTGCAGCGTGCTGTCGCGCAGCGGGTGGCCGGCTGCGAAGCCGCCGGCCAGGCCGAGCAGGCCGGAAAGGGCCAGCCAGACGTAGCCGGCGAGCAGGCAGACGGCGATAAAGCGCGGCAGGCCGTCGCG
>JBAQRB010000292.1:0-5049 GCA_049295655.1 Rhodocyclaceae bacterium | reverse complement strand
GTGCACTGCGATTGCCGCTGCGTTGCCCGCCCGGCTTGCCCTGCCGCCCCTTGTTGCGGCCATTCTCGATCGGTTCGGCGCGGATGCTCGGATCGGGCTCATAGCCGGGATAGACCAGCGTTTCGATCTGCACCTTGAGCAGGCGCTCGATGTCGTGCAGGAGCTTGTGTTCGTCGACGCAGACCAGCGAGATCGCCTCGCCAGCCGTACCGGCGCGGCCGGTGCGGCCGATGCGGTGCACGTAGTCTTCGGCGACGTTGGGCAGTTCGAAGTTCACCACGTGCGGCAGTTCGTTGATGTCGATGCCGCGCGCCGCGATGTCGGTCGCGACCAGCACGTGCAGCTTGCCGCTCTTGAAATTGGCGAGCGCCCGCGTGCGTGCGTTCTGGCTCTTGTTGCCGTGGATCGCGTCGGCCTCGATGCCGGCCTTCAGCAGCTTGTCGGCGAGCCCGTTGGCGCCCCACTTGGTGCGCGTGAACACCAGCACCTGGTACCAGCTCTTTTCGCGGATCAGCTCGACCAGCAGGTCGCGCTTGCGCTCGCGGTCGACCTTGTAGACGCGCTGCGTGACGAGTTCGGACGCGGTGTTGCGGCGCTCGGACTCGACGTATTCCGGCTTGACCAGGAAGGTGCTGGCCAGCGCCTTGATCTCGTCGGAGAAGGTCGCCGAGAAGAGCAGGCTCTGCCGCTTTTTCGGCAGCAGCGCGATGACGCGCTTGATGTCGTGGATGAAGCCCATGTCGAGCATGCGGTCGGCTTCGTCGAGCACCAGCACCTCGACCGACGACAGATCGACGTTGCGCTGCTGGCAATGGTCGAGCAGGCGGCCCGGCGTGGCGACCAGGATGTCGATGCCGCTTTTCAGCGCCGAGATCTGCGGATTCATGCCGACGCCGCCGAACATGACCAGCGACTTGAGCGGCAGGTGCGCGCCGTAGGTGCGCACGCTCTCCTCGACCTGCGCGGCGAGTTCGCGCGTCGGCGTCAGGATCAATGCGCGGATCTTGCGCGGCCCGCTTCCGGCGGCACGACTGGCGGCCAGGCGATGCAGGATCGGCAGCGTGAAGCCGGCGGTCTTGCCGGTGCCGGTCTGCGCGCAGGCCATCAGGTCGCGCCCGGAGAGGACGACCGGAATCGCCTGCGCCTGGATCGGGGTGGGGGTTTCGTAGCCTTGATCGGCAATGGAACGGAGGATCTCGGGTGCGAGACCCAGTTCGGTAAATTTCATGCGGGAGAACTCCAGGTGTTTGCCATGCGTGCGGGCCAGCCACGGGGGCAGCCACCAATGCACGAACCAGTCTGGGCAACACTCAGGGATTGTGAGTCGGGCGCGGCGAGAATGCCGGGCCACATCGGACGGACGCCAAGACTGATGAATGGCGTCACGAGGAGGCGGCATTCTAGCACAGCGCGACGCTGCCGGATCGGCGATTGCGCGATCCGGCAAAGCGGCGTCGAAAAACTAGATCAGGGCCAGACCGCGCTCGAGGTCGTCCTGCAGGTCGGCCACCGCCTCGAGGCCGACGGCGACGCGCAGCAGCGCTTCGCTGATCCCCGCCGCAGCGCGCTGTTCGGGTGAGATGCGGCCGTGCGTGGTCGAGGCCGGATGGGTCAGCGTCGTCTTCGTGTCGCCGAGGTTGGCGGTGATCGACAGCAGGCGGCAGGCATCGACCACCTGCCAGGCTTCGCTGCGCGCGCCCTTGACCTCGAACGAGACGATGCCGCCGCCGCTCGCCTGCTGGCGCTGCGCCAGCGCGTACTGCGGATGCGACGGCAGCCCAGGGTAATAGACGCGCGCCACCTTCGGGTGCGCCTCGAGCCAGCACGCCAGTTCGAGCGCGCTGGCCGACTGCGCTTCCATGCGGATCTTCAGCGTCTCGAGGCCCTTGAGCAGCACCCAGGCGTTGAACGCCGAGAGCGTCGGCCCGGCGGTGCGCAGGAACTTGAGCACTTCGTCGGTCAGCTTCTTCGGGCCGGCGACGGCGCCGCCGAGCACGCGCCCCTGGCCGTCGAGGTACTTGGTCGCCGAATGGACGACGAGGTCGGCACCAAGGTCGAGCGGGCGCTGCAGGATCGGCGTGCAGAAACAATTGTCGACGGCGACGAGAACGCCGCGCGCGTGCGCGATGGCGACCAGCGCGGCGATGTCGGCGATCTCGGTGAGCGGATTGGACGGCGTTTCGAGGAAGAAGAGCTTCGTCGCCGGCTCGATCGCCGCTGCCCACGCCGCGACGTCGGTCTGCGCAACGAAGGTCGTTCGCACGCCGAAGCGCGTCATGATGTTGCCGAGCAGCTGCTGCGTCGCGCCGAACATGCCGGTCGATGCGACGATATGGTCGCCGGCGCTGCACAGCCCCATCACCAAGGACAGGATCGCCGACATTCCCGAAGAAGTCGCGACGCAGGCCTCGGCGCCCTCGAGGGCGGCGAGCCGCTCCTGGAAGACGGTGACCGTCGGATTGGTGAAGCGCGAGTAGACGTTGCCCTCTTCTTCGCCGGAAAAGCGCGCCGCCGCCTGCGCGGCGCTGTCGAAGACGAAGCTCGAAGTCAGGTAGAGCGCTTCGCCGTGTTCGTTGAACTGGCTGCGTTCCTGGCCGGCGCGAACGGCCAGGGTTTCGAGACGGTAACTGTGATCCATGAATCAGTCGGCCGTCGTCAGGTTCAGGTGCATCTGCTGCGACGTGCGGCCTTCCTCGCTGGCGGCAGCAGCGATTTTCCCTTCGCGCGCCTGCTCGATTGCGTCGAGGTAGGCTGGCGTGATGTCGCCGGTGACGTAGAGGCCGTCGAAGCACGAGGTGTCGAAACGGGAAAGCGCCGGCTTCAGTTCGCTGATCGACGCCTTCAGTGCGTCGAGGTCCTGATAGACGAGGGCATCGGCGCCGATTTCGCGGGCGATCTCGTCGTCGCTGCGGCCGGTGGCGATCAGCTCGCTGCGCGTCGGCATGTCGATGCCGTAGACGTTCGGGAAACGCACCGGGGGCGCCGCCGAGGCGAAGTAGACCTTGAGCGCGCCGGCGGCACGCGCCATGTCGACGATCTCGCGTCTGGTCGTGCCGCGGACGATCGAATCGTCGACCAGCAGCACGCGCTTGCCCTTGAACTCCTGCGCCACGGTATTGAGCTTCTGGCGAACCGATTTGCGGCGCGCGGCCTGCCCCGGCATGATGAAGGTGCGGCCGATGTAGCGGTTCTTGACGAAACCCTCGCGGTACGGAATGCCGAGGCGCTGCGCCAGCTGCATCGCCGACGGCCGGCTCGAATCGGGAATCGGAATGACGACGTCGATTTCGCCGACCGGAATCTTCTGGATGACCTTGTCGGCCAGGTGCTCGCCCATGCGCAGGCGGGTTTCATAGACCGAAACGCCGTCGATCACCGAATCGGGACGGGCGAGATAGACGTACTCGAAGATGCACGGCGCGTACTGCGGATTCTTGGCGCACTGGCGGTGGTGCATGCGGTGCTGCAGGTCGATGAAAATCGCTTCGCCGGGCTCGACGTCGCGCATCACCTGGAAACCGAGCGTATCGAGCGCCACCGACTCGGAAGCCAGCAGATACTCGGTCCCCTCGGGCGTCTCGTTGGTGCCGATCACCAGCGGACGGATGCCGTAGGGGTCGCGGAAGGCGAGCATGCCGTAACCCGAGATCATGACGACCACCGCGTAGGCGCCCTGGCAGCGCCGATGCACGCCGGCCACCGCGGCGAAAATCGTGTCGAGGTCGAGCTGGAAGCCCTTGGCCGACGCCTGCAGCTCGTGCGCCAGGACGTTGAGCAGCACCTCGGAATCCGAGTTGGTATTGATGTGCCGCAGGTCCTGGCGGAACATCTCTTCCTTCAACTGTTCGGTATTGGTCAGGTTGCCGTTGTGCCCGAGAACGAGGCCGAACGGCGAATTGACGTAGAACGGCTGCGACTCGGCCGAATCGGACGACGAGCCGGCGGTCGGATAGCGGCAGTGCGCGATTCCCATGTTGCCGGGCAGCGCGCGCATGTTGCGCGTGCGGAAAACGTCGCGCACCAGCCCCGGCCCCTTGTGCATGTGGAAGGTATCGCCTTCGGCCGTGGCGATGCCCGCGGCATCCTGGCCGCGATGCTGGAGCACCATCAGACCGTCGTACAGCAACTGGTTAACCGGCGTGGTCGCGACAACCCCGAGAATCCCGCACATAGTTTCTTCCTACCTGAATCGAATCCGTTTAGCCACTTCCGACGGCAGCCAGGGCTTGCTGGCCACCACCGCTGTTTCGAGCGGCGCAGAGAACTGCGCTTCGCTCCACCACTTTTCCCTGGGCAGCGCGGTCATTCCGCCGACCGCGATGAGCACCAGGACAATCACCAAACCGCGCGCCAGACCGAAAATCACGCCAAGCAGGCGATCGGTCAGCGTCAATCCCAGCGCCTTCAGCAAGCCGCGTACCGCGAGGCGCAGCAGCGCCATCAGCACCAGTACCGCGATAAAGACAGCCGCCCAGCCGGCAACGATGCGCAATGCCGAATCGGCGATGCCGGTGAAGAGCGCCTGCGCGACCTCCGAACCAAACAGCTGCGCGGCAAAGAAGGCCAGCACCCACGCCACCAGGGCGATGATTTCGCCGACCACGCCGCGCCACAAGCCGAGCGCCAGCGATACCGCGACAATCCCGATAACGACGTAATCGAAAGCCGTCATTATTTGGCCGCAACGACTCCGCTGACGCCGATCCGCTTCATCCGGTCAAGCGCCTTGTCGGCTGCGTCGCGATTCGGGAACGGGCCGGCGCGCAAACGTGTTTTCTTGCCTTGCGGCGAGTCGAGCGGCTCGGTGTAGGTCTTGACGCCCAGTTCGCCGATCTTGCCCTGCAGCAGCTTGACGTTGCCCGTATTGGCGAAAGCGCCGATCAGGATCACGTACTGCCCGCCGGTACCGGCCGGCGCAGCCAGGAGAGGAAGTTTTCTTCCGTCTCCGGAGGCAGGCCGGCAGTGATGGCCAGCATGGCATGCGCGATGGCGTGCTTGTCTGCAAACGAGAGCGAATCCGCGCCCAGGAAGGAGGGCGCGCTGTGGAAG
>JBAQRB010000291.1:0-3156 GCA_049295655.1 Rhodocyclaceae bacterium | reverse complement strand
TGCACGACTTGCCGGGCACCGTCTCGACGACGCGGATCGAGACCATCGACAGCGCGCGCGCCAGGTCCTTGGCCAGATTGACGATCTGCGCGCCCTTGACGCCGACCGCCGGCTCGATTTCGTAGCGCGTGATGACCGGTCCGGGATAGGCCGCCAGCACCTGCACGAGAACGCCGAAGTCGGCGAGTTTGCGTTCGATCAGGCGCGACGTATATTCGAGCGTTTCCGGGCTGACGCGGTCGGTTTGCGGCGGCGCCGGTTCGAGCAGATGCAGCGGCGGCAGCAGGCCGCCCTCGACGGCTTCCGGGAAAAGTGCCGGCTGCCGCTCGCGCTCGATGCGCTTTTCGATCTTCGGCGAGGGCGGCGCGACCGGTTCCGGGGCCTCGATGAAGATCGGCTCGTGCGTTTCGACGCGTTTTTTCTCGACTTCGACGACGGCCTCGCGCTCGCGCGCCACCTCGCGGCCGATCCGCCGGTCCTGCCAGCGCTCGAACACGCCGAAGGTTGCGGAATAGGCGGCTTCGAGCAGCCCGCCGAGACGTTCTGCCGCCGAAATCCACGACATCCCCGTAAAAATACTCCAGCCCAGCACCAACGAGGCGAACAAGGCCAGCGTGGCGCCGGTATAGCCGAGATAGCGCAAGACGACCCTGCTGATCTCGATGCCGAGCATGCCGCCGGCACCGTGATCGAGCGGCAACTGCGCCTTCAGCGAGTAAAAGCGCAAGGCCTCGAGGCCGCTGCTGGCAACGATGAGGACGACAAAACCGGCGAGCGCGATGTACAGCGGACGACGGTCGCCCAAGCGCAAACCGTCCAGGCGACGGTAACCCCGCCAGACGATGGCCATCAGCAGAACGATCCACCACCATGCCGAAACGCCAAAGACGTAGAGCAGCAGATCGGCCATCCAGGCCCCGCCGCGCCCGGCCGGGTTGTGCAGCGTCGTGCTATGGACGGCGTGCGACCAGCCCGGGTCGTCGCGGTGATAGCCCCAGAGCGCCAGCCCGAGGAATGCGGCCAGCGCAACCAGCGTCAGCCAGCGCGACTCCTGCAGGACAACCGCGATCTGCTCGGGAAGCGGACTGGAGGATGCCGACCGGCGGTCGGACGAATCAGTGGATTTGCGCTGCACAGCCATCAACAAAACCGGGACAAAAGGCGATTATAGCCGGCCGCTCGGCGGGCGCTGGAAAAGCACTCGTTTTTTGTGCTGCCGGCGCCCTGTTTCAAGCCACGCCCATGCACGCCGAAGACAGCTTCGCCTGCCGCGACGGGTATAATTTTCCTTTTCTCCACCCACAGAGCGAACGAAAATGACTCAAGCGACCCGCCACTGCCGCCTGCTGATCCTCGGTTCCGGCCCCGCCGGCTACACCGCCGCCGTTTACGCGGCCCGCGCCAACCTTAAGCCGGTGCTGATCACCGGCATGGCGCAGGGCGGACAGCTGATGACGACGACCGATGTCGACAACTGGCCGGCCGACGCCAAGGGCGTGCAGGGTCCCGAGCTGATGCAGCGCTTCGAGGAGCACGCGCGGCGCTTCGAAACCGAGATGATCTTCGACCACATCCACACCGCGAAACTCACCGAAAAGCCCTTCACCCTGATCGGCGATACCGGCACCTACACCTGCGACGCGCTGATCATCGCGACCGGCGCCTCGGCGCAGTACCTCGGCCTGCCGTCCGAAGAGGAATTCGCCGGACGCGGCGTTTCGGCCTGCGCCACCTGCGACGGCTTCTTCTACCGCAACCAGCCGGTCGCCGTGATCGGCGGCGGCAACACGGCGGTCGAAGAGGCGCTCTACCTCGCCAACATCGCCAGCCACGTCACGGTCGTGCACCGCCGCGACAAGTTTCGCTGCGAGAAAATCCTGCAGGACAAGCTCTTTGAAAAGGAGAAGGCCGGCAAGGTGACGATCAAGTGGAACTCGACGCTCGACGAGGTGCTCGGCGACAAGAGCGGCGTCACCGGCATGCGCGTCAAGAACGCCAGCGGCGCGAGCGAAGAGATCCCGCTGATGGGCGTCTTCATCGCCATCGGCCACAAGCCGAATACCGACCTGTTCGTCGGCCAGCTCGACATGGAAGGCGGCTACCTCGTCACCCAGTGCGGCCGCCAGGGTAACGCGACGGCGACGTCGATCCCCGGCATCTTCGCCGCCGGCGACGTCCAGGATCACATCTACCGCCAGGCCTGCACCTCGGCCGGCACCGGCTGCATGGCCGCGCTCGACGCCGAGCGCTACATCGACAGCCTGGGCCTCGCCGACTAGGCGGGAAGACTGCCCGGAGGCCGCCAGAGCGCGTACTCCGGGCATTCCAGGCCCACCCGCCGCAATGAACCAACGGTCAGGCAGCGACCCCGATGACCTCGCCGCCTTTCACGCGGCGGTCGACGGCGCGACGCCGCTGCGCGGCAGCGAACGCATCGTTTTCGAGCCGCCGAAACCCAGTCCGCGTCCGCGCCAGCGCGAACTCGACGAAATCGCCGTGATTGCCGAATCGCTCTACGCGCCGCTCGACGTCGACGACTGGCTCGACCTCGGCGACGCCGACTCGTTCGTCCGTCCGGGGGTGCAGCGCACCGTGCTGCGCGATCTGCGCCGTGGCCGCTGGTCGATCCAGAGTCACATCGACCTGCACGGAATGAACCGGCACGAAGCGCACGAAGCCGTCGCCCTCTTCATCGCCACCGCACACAGCGCCGGCAAGCGCTGCCTGCGCATCGTGCATGGGCGCGGCCTCGGCTCGCCGGACCGGCAAGGCATCCTGCGCCGGCTGGTCAAAGGCTGGCTCGCCCGCCGCCGGGACATTCTGGCCTTCTGCCACGCCGCACCGCGCGACGGCGGCGATGGCGCCTTGTGGGTGCTGCTGCGCGCGAGCAATACGCGCTGAGATGGGGGAGCGGCGGTAAAGTGCCCGTTGCTGCCCTTCGTGCCGTCACCGGTTGAGCGGCAGGTTACAAAGTTCTGCGGTCGCTCGGAGTGACTGCTCAATGACAATTCCTCGGCCAAAGCCGCCGGTGAAGCTTACTCAGTTGAGCAGCGGGTGTTGCGCATGTTGCCGACGGTGACGCGGCGCGCCACCTGAAGGGCAGCTTCCTTCAGCGGCGAATGCGTACTCCTTGCCCACACCTGCCGGTCGACGCGT
>JBAQRB010000290.1:0-10660 GCA_049295655.1 Rhodocyclaceae bacterium | reverse complement strand
GCAGGGAAAAATGCGCTATCTGAGCGTGACCGATTTGCGTGCTGCCAAGCGCGATAACCTGCTGCGGATTCAGGCCGAGGTCACCAACGCCGACTCGGCTAACCAGCAGCTTTACTATCGCTTCAAGTGGCTTGATCGCGATGGCTTCACCGTCTGGGACGAGGAGCCCTGGAAGCCGGTCATTATTTATGGCAAGCAGAAGCAGACCATCAGCGTCGTCGCGCCAACCTTCAAGGCGACAGATTTCCGTTTGATTCTGCAAAGCCCGGATAACACAAACTGAATGATTTTTTCGCGGCAGCAGCATGCTTGCCGCGTTCGTTTCATCGTCCGACTCCCTGTCGGTCAATAATTTTTCAAATCAGAGGAGATTTCATGCGTTCCAAGCTCAATTTCAATCACCGTATGCCCTTTTTGGCCGCAGCCCTGGCGCTCGCGCTGACTGCTTGCCAGACGACTTCGCCGACGGTTGGCAGCAGTACAGGTGTCAGCTACGGCGATGCCAAGGCCGTTGAAACGGTCACCACTGATCTTGGTTCGACCGACATCCAGATGATTTCGGAAAAGATGACCCAGTCGCTGATCCAGCATCCGGTCATTCAGGGCCTGATCAAGAAGCGCCAGCTGCTGATGGCTTCGCCAGTCAAGAACAAGACCAGCGAGTACTTCGACACGCGCCTGATTACCGACACGGTTCTCATGCAACTGCAGAAGAACGGCATCCGCTACGCCATCGAAGGCGAAGACATGCAGAACCAGACCGATGAACTGCGTCGCCAGAATCAGTCCGGTCTCTATGACAAGGCGAAGGCCGTCAAGATGGGCAAGATGCAGGGAGCCAAGTTCCGCCTGGACGGCAGCATTTCATCCATCGTCAAGAAAAGCAGCGACGTGAAGGACGTCTATTACAAGATGAACCTGCGCCTGATCGAGATCGAAACCGGTATTGTCGAATGGTCCGACGAGAAGGATATCCGCAAATCGGCCAAGCGCTGATCCGGTAAAAGTCACGGCAAACAGGAGAGTTCGAGATGAGTATCAAGCGGTCCGCCTGGGCGGGTTTCTGCGTTTTTTTTGCAACAGTCAGTCTTGCTGCGTTGGCTGCGCCTGCAGCACCCCCAAAGGTTGCCGTGACCGATCTGGCCTATGAGGAGCGCGTCAGCGAGTATTTCCGCGTCGTGGCGGCGACGGAGAAATCCTCGCTGCGTGCTTCCGGTCGCGAAAGCGAGCGTGACTCCGATACCGCCTATTCTCGGCGCAGCAGCGGCTCCTTGAGTGCCAAGTCGGAGAGCAGTTATTACTCCGCCGAGGGTACTTACAGCTATATCGATCGCGGCGAAATGCGCAAATTCACCGCCGACATCAAGGGCGGCATGCTCAAGTCGGGCCGTTTCCAGCTGGTGCAGGGCAAGCCTTTCACCGATACGAAGAATACGGAAAAGCTTTACGACATCATTGGCCGGATCAAGAAAGGCATGTATCCGGGGGCCGATTACGTATTGTTCGGCGCGATCAACAGCATCGAATTTCGCCAAGAAGCCAACCCGATCGACCACACGAACACAGTTTCCCACACCCTGAGCCTCGAACTGGTTGGCGAGTTCAGCCTGATCAGCACCAGGAATTACAAGATCACGTCGGCCTTCAGCGCGATGGGGAGCGGTCAGGACGTCAAGTTGCTGACCACGAGCGGTGGGCGTGTCGTTCTCAACCGTGGCAAGGTCATCTCGGAAGTTTCCAAGAGTCTTGGCGAGGACGTTGCCCGCCAGCTTGAAGAGCAACTGAGCGGCATCAGCAGTGACGATGGTCGAGACGGCGGCAGTCGTGTGAACGAAGAATCGTCACGCGATGAGGTCGTTATTTTCAAGTAAGCTGGCCGAAAGCCTTCGTGCGTCACGTTGCCGCGTCAAACACGGCGCGTTTCTAACGAAAGTGGATTCGTTCCTGACGCCGGCCCTCGTGCCGGCGTCAGTCTTTTCGGCGTCCTTTCGCTCAGGCCGCCAGCTCGTACACCTGCCGTGAACACGCGAGGTCGACCTCCTGATGCTCACCGAGCGCAAGCATGCCGTGCCGCTCCAGTTGCGCGACGAGCGCCGGAATGGCCTCCGGGCCAATGCCGTAATCGGCCAGCCGGGTCGGTACCTGCAGTGTTTCGAAGAACTGCCGGGTGTGCACGATGGCCTGGTCGATGCGTGTTTCTGCGTCGCCCTCGCGCAATCCCCAGACACGCTCGGCGTACTGCAACAGCTTCTCCCGCTTTTCCGCCCGCCGGACCTGCAGCATGGCGGGCAGGACGACGGCGAGCGTTTGCGCATGGTCAAGGCCGTGCAGCACGGTCAACTCGTGGCCGAGCATGTGCGTTGCCCAGTCCTGCGGCACGCCGGCGCCAATCAGGCCGTTGAGCGCCAGCGTCGCCGTCCACATCAGGTTGGCGCGGACCGCGTAATTTTCCGGTTCGCTGAGCGCGCGCGGACCTTCTTCGATCAGCGTCAGCAGCAGCCCCTCGGCAAAGCGATCCTGCACCTTGGCATCGGCCGGGCAGGTGAGGTATTGCTCGATGACGTGCACGAACGCATCGACCACGCCATTGGCGATCTGGCGTGGCGGCAGCGTGAAAGTCTTGCTCGGGTCGAGCACCGAGAAGCACGGGAAAAGCAGGCGATTGCTGAAGGCCAGTTTGTCCTTGCTCGCCTTGCGCGTGATCACGGCGCCGTTGTTCATCTCGGAGCCGGTGGCCGGCAGCGTGAGGATGCTGCCGAACGCGATCACACTTTTGACCGGGGCACGCCTGGCGAGGATGTCCCAAGGATCGCCGGCAAAGGGGATGGCGGCGGCGATGAACTTGGTGCCGTCGATCACCGAGCCGCCACCGACGGCGAGCAGGAAATCGATTTTTTCTTGGCGTGCCAGTTCAACCGCCTGCATCAGCGTTTCATAGCTCGGATTGGCCTCGATACCGCCAAACTCGAAGCGTGTGAACCCCTTCAGCGCATCCTTCACCTCGGCCAGCGTGCCGGTCTTGACGACGCTGCCGCCCCCATAGGTGATCAGGACGCGGGCGTCGGGCGGAATTTCGCGAGAAATGTCGGCAATCCGTCCTTGACCGAAGAGGATGCGTGTTGGATTGTGAAAATTGAAGTTCTGCATGCGGTTTCCCCTTTGCTTCAGTTGTTTGTATCGAGGCAGGGATAGTCCGTGTAGCCCGGTGCATCGCCGCCGTACAGGGTCGCCGCATCGAGCGCGTTGAGCGGCGCGTCGCGGCGCAGGCGTTCGACAAGATCCGGGTTGGCGATGAACGCCTTGCCGAAGGCGATCAGGTCGGCGCGCTTCTCTGCGCGGGCCGGCGCCGAGGTGCCGGTGTTGCCGTTGTGCGGTGAAGACATCGTGAGTTCCTTGGGTAGGGGACCGAGGGGTCCGGCAATGCCGAAAAATCGTCTCGCTCAGGGGGAGAGGTAGCTGCCAAGCCGCAGCGGTGCGATCAATGCGCGATCATTTCAGGGGCTTGGTTTCTTCAGCAGCTGTTGTGCAAAGGCCGCATCATTTTTTGTCATGCGGGGTGCTTTTTGCGGCCCCATGGCGTCAACCAAGCGCACAAAGTCATCAAGCGGCAGGGCGTCGGACAGCAGCTTGTCTTCGTCGTCAGCCTGCTCGCGCAGTTTGAACAGGCCGTTGCCGGTGATGACCAGCATGAAATGATGGCCTTCGCTGCGTCGATTCAGTCGGGCAACGGCAGCGCTGGCACGCGTCGAGCGCATCGCGGTCTCCTCAATCGGGTGAATCGTTTGCCTGCGCCCGTTCGACAAGGCAATCGTCGCCGCCCATCTCGTATTCGCGGCAGACCGCCGGCCGGCGCTCGTAGATCGTGCAGCGCATGGTGTCGCGATCGACGGCAGCACACCAGCCGTCGTCAAGGCGGCGCATCACCCAGCCACCCCAGCGATCCTCCGTGCTCAAGTGTGCCGGTACGTCATCGTCGCCCATCAGCAGGACCTCGAGATGGCAACAGATCGCTGCACAGTGGGTGCATGAAACGGCCGCCCGGTCATCCGCCAGGTCTTTGGCGCTCATCACCCGGTGTACTTGTGGATGGTCGCTCAAGCGTCGTTGTTCAGCTGTTTCAACTGCCTGCCCAGGTCTTCCATGGCCTGATGCGTTTCTTCGCCGCCATCGAGCAATTCGAACAGATTGTCGCTGAAGTTATTGACGAGTTCGGTCAGCGTCAGTTCATCGCTATTGGACATTTCGATGTGGGCAAAGACGCGCGAGAAGCCCTGTTCGAGCCGCATCACCAGTTCGGCGCAGGCGGCCCGGTCGCGCAGGTAGGCGTTGCGCGCATTGGCGGTCGATGCGGTGATCCGCTCGATGGCCGCGCGGATTCCCGTCTGGTTACGGCGATTGGTCTCCTCGGTTTCGATCGCCTTGAGCCGGGAGTCGGCGCACTCGACGGCGATGCACAAATGGTCGCGCAGTCGGCCGCAGAACTCCGGGTCGTGCAGCGGCATGTTGTTGATCATCAGCGTCAGGCGCTCGAAGTTGTGCACGCTGCGCGTGCGGAACTCGAAGATGCGCCCCATGCCGCGCACGTGATCGACCACCGAGGTTTCGAGCGGCAGATTGCCACCCTGCGCGCTGAGCGTCGCGGTGCGGCCGGAAATTCGTGTCTGCACGACGCCTTCGAGTTTGTAGCGCTGCAGCAGGTCGAGCATGCCGGCGCCGATTTCCTGATCGCTGTTCAGCGTGATCAGCTTGCGCATGAACTGAACGAGGATGGCGTATTCGTCCATGCTGGCCATCACCAGCGAGGAAAGCAGTTCGGCATCATCGGCCTGCATCTGCAGTGAGCGCTTGCTGTTGGCAATCTGCTGCGCGACGCGCACCTTGCGCCGGATTTCCTCGGGCTGAAACGGCTTGATGATGAAATCTTCACCGCCCGCATCGTAGCCGCTCAGGCGCGCGTCGATCGTGTCGTCGCTCGAAATGAAAGTCACCGGGATGCGGCAGAGCCCCGCGTCGTCCTTGATTCGGCGGCAAAAAGCATAGCCGTCGGTGCCCGGCATGCGCACGTCGAGCAGGAACATGTCGGGTTTCCGGGTTGCCAGGCGCTGCAGGCAGTCATCGACGCTGCCAAAGGTTTCGACCGTGTAGTCCGGTTCGAGAATGCCCCGGATGACGTCGAGGACAAAAGGGTCGTCGTCAACCGCGAATACGTTGAATGCTTCACTCATTTTTCTTCACCTCGGGCGTGTCGTCGCTGAATCTCGACGCGATACATTGGAATTCTTCGACGTCTTCAAGAAAGCAATCGACAATTTGCGGGTCGAAATGCTTCCCGCGTCCGTCGCGTATGATCTCGACCGCGACATCGTGCGGCATCGCAGCCTTGTAGACGCGCCTGCAGATCAAGGCGTCATAGACATCGGCGAGGGCCATCAGCCGTGCCGAGAGCGGGATGTCTTCGCCGCTCATGCCTTCCGGATAGCCCGTTCCGTCCCAGCGTTCGTGATGCGAGTAGGCGATCTCGCAGGCCACCCGCAGGATCGAGTCATGCGAGCGGGTTCGCTGTTCCGCCGCGCGCAGCGCATCGCGCCCGATCACCGGATGGCGCTTCATGACCTCGAATTCTTCGACCGTCAGCTTGCCCGGCTTGAGCAGGATGTGGTCGGGAATCCCGACCTTGCCCAGGTCGTGCAGCGGTGCCGAGCGCCACATCATTTCCCATTGCGCCGCACTGACGGTTTCCCGGTAGCGCGGCAGCACGGCGAGTCGGCGGGCCATCACTTCGACGTAAGCGCGGGTGCGCTGGATGTGGTTGCCGGTTTCGTTGTCGCGCGTCTCGGCCAGCGAGCCAAGGGCCACGATGGTCAACTCCTGGCTGAGCAGCAGTTCCGCTGTCTTGGCCTGCAGATCCTGCGTCCGCTCATTGACCAGGTATTCAAGATGGATGCTCTGGTCGCGCAGGCGCAGATGGGTCTGCACGCGTGCCAGCAGGATCGGCGGTGCGACCGGCTTGGTCACGTAATCGACGGCGCCCAGTTCGAGACCGTGCGTGATGTTGACCACATCGGCGTGGCTGGACAGGAAGATCACCGGAATCTGAGCGGTCAGCAAATCCTGCTTGAGCGAGGCGCAGACCTCATAGCCGGCCATGTCGGGAAGCCGGACATCGAGCAGGATGAGGTCGGGTAGCGGAAAAATCCGCGCCAGCTCGACGGCCTTCTGTCCGTTGATGGCGATGCGTATCTGATAGTGCGGACGCAGGCATTCCTTGAGTACGCCAAGCACCGCAGGATCATCATCGACCAGCAGTATTGTCTTTTCCATGACCTATTTTCCTTGCCCAGGATCCTGCCTAGCGCCGCAGAGTAGCTTGCAGGCCGCGCCGTAGTCAAAGTTTTTCACATGAACCGATACCTGCTGCAGGTAGGGCGCCCAAGGCGTGTCGCCAAGTTCTTCCTGGCAATCGGCGAGTGCCTTGTCGCAATCACTATTGCCGGTTTCAAGCAAGGCGATCAATTGCGCGATCGCGCCGGGGGGCGGTCCGGCGGGAAGCTTTTCGAGCACGGGCAAAGGGAACGTGGAAGTATTTCGCGGCAGCTTGAACGCCCGGCTGATTTCCTCGCCGAGGCTGCGGACGACTTGGTCGAGGCCGGTCAGTTCGGCCTGCAGTCGGTCGGCCGGGGTGCCCGTGTCGATCGCCGCTTCGAGTCGCGACGCGATCCGCAGCAGTTCGTGCATGCCGAGCATGCCGCCGCGCCCCTTCAGGGTATGCGCCAGTGCAGCGGCCTCTGCCGCTTGCCGGTTGCTCAGGGCCTGGCGAATTTCCGACAGGTAGCGGGGCGCTTCCTCGACGAAATTGTTCAGCCAGAAACGGTAACGCGTTTCGTCGCCGACGAAAAGTGCCAGTCCGGCACGCGTGTCGATCCCTTGCATGGCCGGCAGGGTATCGTCGGCCGCAGGCCGCAGGCGAATAGCCGCTGCCGGCTGAGCCTGGTGTTTGCCGGACGGAATCCATTTGGCCAGAACGCTGTAGAAAGCCAGATCGTCGAAAGGTTTGCCGATGTGTTCGTTCATCCCTGCCGCACTGCCGATATCCTTCTCATGCGTCATCGTATGCGCGGTCATCGCGATGATCGGCAGTTGCCCGAAGCCATCGAGCTTGCGGATCAGCCGGGTGGCGGTCAGACCGTCCATGACCGGCATCTGGACGTCCATCAGAACCAGATCGAAGGCCGCAGGACCCGCCGCATTCAGCAGGTCGAGCGCTTCCTGTCCATTGCTCGCCATGCGCGGCACAACGCCGACCACGGCGAGCAGTCCGGCGACCACCTCGCGGTTGAAAGGCTGGTCGTCGACCACCAGGACCCGGGCCCCCTGGTAGGATGCCGGCAACGTCGTTCGATCGACCGGCTGCCGGGCCGCCAGTTCGTTCGCATCCCCGAGCGCCAGCCGGAGTTTGACCCGGAAGGTCGTGCCGCAGCCTTCGCGGCTGCGCACGCTGATCTCGCCGCCCATCATCTCGGACAAATGCTTGCAGATCGCCAGCCCGAGGCCGGTGCCACCAAACTTGCGGCTCATCGAGGCATCGGCTTGCGAGAAGGATTTGAAGAGCAGTGCCATCTCTTCTTCGCGCAGGCCGATCCCGCTGTCTTCGACTTCGATGGCCAGGCAGACGTGCCGCGCCTCCCGCGTCTCGAGGCCGATGCGTATCTCGACCCGGCCGCTCGAGGTGAACTTGACTGCGTTGCTCAGCAGGTTGAGCAGGATCTGCTCGACGCGCAAGGGGTCGCCAAGCAGCGTATCGGGAACGTCGTCGTCGATATGCTCGGTGAGATCGAGTCCCTTTTCTTCGGCCTTGTAGCTCATCACCGAGCTGCTGCGCGACAGCAGCTGGCGCAGGCTGAAGGTCACGCTTTCAAGCTGCATGTGACCGGCAGCGATCTTCGACAGGTCGAGCAGGTCGTTGATGACGCCCGAGAGCGTCTTGCCGGCGCTGATAATCTTGTCGAGGTAGGCGCGTTGCTGCGGGTCGCTGCTGAACGGCCGCGCCAGTCCTGAAAATCCGATCATCGCACTGAGCGGCGTGCGCAATTCATGCGTGATGTTGGCCAGGAATGCGTTCTTGGCCTGGTCGGCCACCTTGGCCGCCTGCAGTGCCTCGCTGAGTTCGGCGGTGCGCTGCTGTACCAGGTGTTCGAGTTGTTGCTGGATATGCTTGCGTTCAGTGATCTCGCGCGAAGCCGCGTAGAGAAATTTCTCTCCCGCCAGTTCGATGCCGACGGCGCTGACCTCGACATCGATCACCTGGCCGTCCTTGCGCCGATTCAAGGTTTCAAATACGGCGTGCCCACCGTCGAGCAGCGTGGCGAGCAATCGCTCTCGCTCGTCGGCCGGCATTTTTGCTTCCCAGTCGGCCAGATTCAGTTGCGTGACCTCGTCGGCGGTATAGCCCAGCAGGCGGCAGAAGGAATCGTTCGCCTCGAGCAACTGGCCCTGGCCGTTGAGGATGTGGATACCGTCGAGGGCGTTCTGCATCAGGACCTGATTGCGCTGCAACAGCTTGCTGGTCATCAACTCGGCACGCTTGCGTTCGGTGATGTCCGTCGCAATGCCGCAGACAGCGTAAATTTCGCCGGCCGCATTACGGATCGGAAACTTGACCGAAAGGTAGTAGTGCAGCCCCTCGTCGTGCGGCACCTGCTCTTCGATCTCGAGCGAGGAACCCGACTGGATCACCATTTGATCGTGCTCGACAAAAGCGTCCGCCATGTCGTGCGGGGAAATATCGTGGTCGGTTTTCCCCTGGATCGCCTCGTTCGAGATGTGGAACATCTTCTCGTATTGCCGGTTGATGTGCAGATAGCGCCCCGCCGTATCCTTCAGGAACATGACGGTATTGACGTTATCGGTGATCGCGCGCAGCTTCTCCTCGCTTTGCGCCAGCGCGCGCTCGGCCGTCCGCTGTTCGGTGACATCGCGCACCGTTCCGATCAGGGCGCTGACCTTGCCCGGCGTCTCGCACAGCGCCTCGCCGCGGCACAGCATTTCGTGCGACTGCCCGTCGCCACGGACCAGGGAAAATTCCAGTGCCCCCTGTCCTTCATCGATCATTTTCTCGATGGCCGTCCGGACCCGTGGGCGATCCGTTTCGGCGACCAGCGCGAGAAAGCTGTCCAGCGTGTGCTCGAAAGTCTCGGGTGAAATGCCGAAAATCCGGTAGACCTCATCCGACCACTTGATGGTTGCGCTGGCCAGATCGAGTTCCCAGCTGCCCATTTCACCGATCCGCTGCGCTTCCCGAAGGTGCGCCGGCTGCGTGCCGGGTGCGGTGCCGCCTTTTGAAAAGAGGTTCATCTCAATCCAGTCTTGTGTCAGGCGTAAGTAGCTTGCGGGCGGCGGAAAAATCGAAATTACGGACCTGCTCCCGGGCTGCCTGCAAGCGCGGAATCCAGGCGGCGCAGTCGGTGTTTTCGGCTTCGTCCAAGCATTGGGCGAGTGCCGCGTCACAGTCGCCGTTGCCTGCGGTGAGCATGCTCAGCAGCCGCCGGATCGATTCCGGCGCTTCTTCGGCAGGTATTTCTCCGGTCGGCGGACTTGCCGGCAGGCCAGGCGAGGAAGGAGGGGGGGGAGCGGTCTTTTTTTCCGTGCGGGGGATGGCGCGCCTGATTTCGTCGCAGATCAGCTCGACCGCCAGTTCGAGGCGGTTGACCAGCAGGTCGGCCGGATCGCCATTGTCGAGAGCCGTTTCGAGGGCGCTGGCGATGGCATGCAGATCGTTCATGCCGAGCATACCGCTGCGTCCCTTCAGCGTGTGCGCGCACAGCCCGGCCTGTCTGGCGTCTTCGCCGGCCAGCGCCGCGCGGATTTTCACGAGGAAGGCCGGTGCCTCGGTGGTGAAGTTGGTCAGCCAGTAGTGATAGCGCGCCTCGTCGCCGACAAAGAGCGCCAGGCCCGCCTGCGTGTCGATTCCCTGCAAGATGAGCGCGCTGTCGGCTACTGCCGTCTCTGCCGGGGGGGGCGTCGTGGGGAGGGCAGGCTGCTGCTTGGCAGCGGGTATCCACTTGGCCAGCACGCGGTAGAAACCTGCTTCGTCGAATGGTTTGCCGATGTGGTCGTTCATTCCCGCGGCGCGGCTCTTTTTCCTTTCGTGCGTCATCGTATGCGCCGTCATGGCGATGATCGGCAGCGTGTCGAATTCGCCGTGCGCTCGCAGTTCGCGGGTTGCTGTCAGCCCGTCCATGACGGGCATCTGGATGTCCATCAGAACGAGATCGAAGGACTTGGGGCCTTCCGCAAGCAGCAGGTCGAGCGCTTCCTGGCCATTGCTGGCCGTGCGTGGGGTGATGCCGACCACGGCCAGCAAGCCCTCGACCACTTCCCGGTTGAAAACCTGATCGTCGACCACGAGCACGCGTGCCCCCTGGTAGCACACCCGCAAGGCGTTTTCATTGGCAGGAAGCGCCGCCACCGGCAGGTCGGTGGGGTTGGCCAGGGCGAGCCAGATCTGGACCCGGAAGGTGGTGCCGCTGCCTTGATGGCTGCTGACGTCGATCTCGCCGTCCATCAGGTTGGCCAGGCGCTTGCAGATCGCCAGACCGAGGCCGGTGCCGCCGAATTTCCGGCTCATCGAAGCGTCGGTCTGCGAGAAAGGCTTGAAGAGCAG